>JAUQQI010000104.1 GCA_030549955.1 Chloroflexota bacterium | reverse complement strand
CCGCGATTTCCCGGTCGTTCAGGGCGCAGTCCTGGTTGTAGCCCTAACGTTTGTCCTGGTCAACCTGGTGGTAGATGTCCTTTACGCCTATCTGGACCCGAGAATCCGGTACGATTAGGCCGCCCAATGACTGAGCCGGCCCTTTCCAACCGGGCAGTTCCCCTGCCAGCCCGAGCCCGCACCGGTCTTGGCGAGTTCTGGGACCGGTTCCGGCGGCATCGGGCGGCGGTGGCCGGGAGCGTTGTCGTCGTAGCTCTGCTCGGTATCGCCGTCCTGGCACCCTGGATTGCCCCCTATTCTGAACGGGAGCAGAAGCTCGCCCGCCGGTTTGAGGGGCCGTCGGTGGAGCACCCCTTCGGCCTCGACGAGCTTGGGCGGGATATTCTTAGTCGGGTAATTTATGGGTCCCGGATTTCGCTGGCCATGGGGGTGGTGGCGGTGGGCATCGCCCTGGTCGGCGGGGTTGCCCTTGGTCTTCTGGCCGGCTACTTTCCCCGGCTGGACGGGCCCATCAGCCGGACCATGGATATTCTGCTGGCCTTTCCGGGCATTTTACTGGCGATTGCCATCGTAGCCGCCCTCGGTCCCAACGAGCGCAATGCCATGATTGCTGTTGGCATCGAGTCAATCCCGGCCTACGTCCGTCTTACCCGGGCGTCAGTCCTGTCCCTTAAGGAGCGCGAATTTGTGGAGGCCGCCCGGGCCCTCGGGGCCGGAAACGGGCGGATTTTGTTTTATCACATCCTCCCGAATGTCATCGCCCCCATCATTGTCTTTGCGAGCCTGAATCTTTCGACGGCCATTCTGACGGCCTCCACCCTTTCCTTCCTCGGCCTCGGGCCCCAACCGCCCACCTCCGAGTGGGGGGCGATGGTGAGCGCCAGCCGCGGCTACCTGCGGGTTGCGCCCCACCTGATGCTCTTCCCGACACTGGCCATCTTCGTCACCGTCCTCGCCTTTAACTTCGTCGGCGACGGCCTCCGGGACGCCCTCGACCCGCGCCTCCGGGGGACATGACCGGCCCGGCCGGGCAGGTATAATCGCCAGTGGAGGGATCCGCCGATGCTTGAACGCTGGCTTGATATCCTCGGTCTGGACCCCGCGACCCGGGGTGTCCAGGTGGTACCCGCCGACCGCATCGGCAGCCTTTCGCCGGAGTTGCCGGCCTTGATCCTGCCGGAATCGGGGGCCGATCTCGGCGGCCTTAAGGCGCGCCTGCTGGAAATATATCCGCCCGACACCACCGTGACGCTGGTCGGCGGGGACCGGTCGGTGGCCGTGGCGCTGGCGGCCCTGGATGCGGCCGTGGAGCCGCCCGAGGTGGTTTTCATTGACGCCCGACCCCCGGAGACGGTCCCGCGTACATTCCGGGCGCTGGAGCATATCGTCGCCCGGCTTCGGGCGCCGGATGGCTGTCCCTGGGACCGTCAGCAGACCCACCAGAGCACCAAGCCCTTCCTGCTTGAGGAGGTCTACGAGGCGGTCGACGCTATCGACCGGGAAGACTGGGCAGACCTTCGGGAGGAGCTGGGGGATGTGCTGTTCCACGTACTGTTCCAGGCCCAGCTCGCCCGGGAGGAAGGCCGCTTCAACCTCGGGGATGTCCTTGAGACGGTGAACACAAAGCTGGTCCGCCGCCACCCCCATGTGTTTGGGGAGGTCAAAGTCGCGTCCATTGACGAAATCTGGGCCAACTGGGAGGAGCTTAAACGGGCTGAGAGGGGCGAGGCCGAAGCCTCCCCCCTGGCGGGGGTTCCCCGGGCCATGCCGGCCCTCGGCTATGCGGCCCAGGTCTTTCAGCGCCTCCGCCGGTTCGGTATCCCCGTTCCCGAGGCTGATGTGTTCCTGGCCGCTGCAGCCCGGCGGCTCAACGCGCTCCGGCCCGGTCTTCAGGACCCGGACCGGGTCCTTGGCGAACTGCTGCTGGCCGTGGCCCTGTATGCCGCGGCCCGGGGGCTTGACCCCGAAGACGCTCTGAGGCAGGCGAACCGGAGGCTTGCCGCGGCCCTGGAGGAGGCGGTCCGGTTGGGGAGGGGGCTGGACCTGGCTGAGGTCTTCGGCCCGGCGGATACGGCCTAGCCGACCTCGACTTCCACCCGGTTCCGGCCGCCGGTTTTGGCCCGATAGAGGGCTTCATCCGCCCGCTTAATAAGGGACTGAACGGTATCGCTGGGCCGGAACGATGCCACCCCGTAGCTGGCGGTCACGGCGCCGACCTGGTCCAGGGGATGGCTTTCCAGGGTCTCCTTGAGGCGCTGGGCCAGAACCCAGGCGGCCTTGCGGTCCGTTTCCGGGGCCACGATAAGGAACTCCTCGCCGCCCCAGCGGCCGACCCGGTCAGTGCGGCGAACCTCCCTGGAAAGGAGGTCGGCCACTTCCTGGAGGGTGCGGTCGCCAACGTCATGGCCGAACGTATCATTAATCCGCTTGAGGTAATCGAGGTCGACCATCACCACCGACAGGGGACGGTTGTACCGGCGGGCCCGCTCGACCTCATCCTGAAGGATCCGTTCGATCCCCCGCCGGTTTGGAAGGCCTGTCAGGTAATCGTTAAACGCCAGGTAGGTCATCTGGTCGGCCCGAATCCGGGCCTCGACGTAGTGCTCTTTAAACCGGGAAAAGAAATGGAGGACGATGATTACAACCGCATTCCAGGTATAAAACCCGGCGAGCATCGCCGCAACGCTCGGGTCTGCACCGGACCAGAAACGGGCCAGCCCGATGGCAACCATCCCTGACTGCAGGACCGCCAGGGCCGCTAGGGCCAGGTTTCCGGGCAAGGCCAGGTAAACAAACGTGTAAATTACCGGCAGAGCCAGGGTCCGGATGAAGATTCCGGCCTGGACCTGGGCAGGCGGTAGGTTAAGCAGGTGGTCAAATCGGATGAGCACGAAGATGGCCAGGCCGATGAGCGTCACAGCTTCGAAGGGCCAGAGCCTGACCTTAGCAATTTGCAGGATCACGGCGCAGAACACGAACCATCCGGCAATGACCACCAGCAGGGGCTGAAGCATCTGGTCACCGAGCCCGGAGGAGTGGTAGACGGCAAACAGCACCAGCACGCCGAAGGCAATGAAGGGCAGGGTTACGGAGTAGACAACCCGCTTAAACCGGTCGAAATGGTCGTCGGGGCCGGCCTGCGGCAGGGTGGCAGCAGAACGCCCGTGAAGAATGGATGTATCAAGAAGTCCGGTCTCCAGGTCAGGCCTGTTCAGGGTCGGCTCCTCTACCCCTCTCCAGGTTTTAAGCAGTTTGGGACTTCGCTCCGCTCGGGGACCGTCCGGCTTCGGGTCTCAAACCTCCCCGCCGCCGGAATAAGCAGCCTGTACCAATAGAATAACTTACTTCGCGCAAAAAAGCTAGCCTTCAGCCCATGAGAAGGTGGGTCAAGGCCGGGAGCTCTGGCTGTTGCGATTCAACAGATTCACGGGGCGAGGGTCAAGAAGTAATACGCAACTACCCCGTTGAACGCGAGGCTGTCAACCCGGTCGAGGAGGCCGCCATGGCCCGGGAAGAGCCGCCCGCTGTCCTTTACGCCGGCGCTTCGCTTAAAGGCTGACTCGGCGAGGTCACCAACCTGTCCGGCAACGGCAAGCCCGAAGCCGAATCCGGCCGCGCTTTCAGCCCTCACAGGCAACCCCAGAAGGGCCCAAAGGGCTATGGCGGCCAGCGGACCGGCCACAAGTCCACCGATGAAGCCTTCGAGGGTCTTGTTCGGGCTGACCGTCGGCGCAAGCCGCCGCCGCCCCAGTCTTTGTCCGACGAAGAAGGCGGCCGTATCAACCAGGAATGTAACCAGGAACGTAACGAGGCCCCACTGGAATCCGGCGGGCAGGCTTCGAAGACGGATGTAGTAGCTGAAAATGAGCCCGCAGTAGACGGTCCCGCCAAGAGTTGCCGCCCAGTCGGCCAGGGCGCCGGACGTCTTTCCGCGGACCGCCAATGCAAAGCCGGCCAGCAAGGCCTCGGCCGCAATGATGGCCCCGGCCAGCTCAGGCCGACCCAAACCGGTGGCGGCGACAATCCCCAGGCCCCCGGCCGTCCCGAGCAGGCCAAAGGGGGCGACGCCTCCGAGCCGGGCAAGCCGGTAAAATTCAAGGTGACCAGCTGCCGATGCCAGGCCGACAAGCACGGTAAAATACGGGGGACCGAGCCAGAGGACAGCCAGCAGGACGGGCAAGGCGACGGCAGCGGTCAGGACCCGTGTCCGAAGCATCATTATCAACCCGAAGGGGAAGCCGGGCGAACGGTGCGGACCGGCTCCCGGAAACGGCTGGAGGCAGACCCGTGAACCGGATAACCTATGACGACTTTCTCCGGGTCGAAATCCGCGTCGGCCGGGTGGTCCGGGTCGAGGACCACCCGAAAGCCCGCAAGCCAGCTTACCAGGTATGGGTTGACTTCGGGGACCTCGGTGTGAAAAGCTCGAGCGCCCAGCTCACCCGCCGCTATAAGAAAGAGGACCTGCTCGGGCGCCAGGTCGTCGCGGTCGTGAACCTGGAGCCGAAGCGCATTGCGGGCTTCGTCTCCGAAGCCCTCATCCTCGGGGCCATGGTAAGCGACGACGATGTCGTCCTCCTTCAGCCCGATTTCGAAGTCGCCCCCGGCAGCCGGGTCCTCTGATCACACCCCGGCCCGGACCGAAAGCTCCAGCCCGATAATGCCCGCCAGCTCGACAAGCAACCGGGCAGCTTCGGGGTTACCAGCAAGACCCAGGTCGGCCAGCTCGTCCAGGACCCGGAGGGCTGCTGGCGTATCGAGGTCATCATTGAGGGCGTCAATAAACCGCTGGCTGAAACCGGGAGCCTCCGCCCAGGTCGGGTCGGCCGGGGCGAGGGCCCAGCGCGTCGCGGCCAGGAATCGCTCGAGCCGCCGGGACGCGGCTTCCAGGTCAGTTTCCCGGTAATCGAGGGGCTCCCGGTAGTGGGTACTGAGCAGGTAGAGTCGGATGGCGTCCGGTTCGAAGCGTCGGCGGAGGTCCCGGACAAAGACCATGTTGCCGAGGGACTTGCTCATTTTGACCCCGTCAAGGGACACAAGACCGACGTGGACCCAGAAGCGGGCGAAGGGCCGCTCGCCGGTGTAAGCTTCGCTCTGGGCCATCTCGCTCTCGTGGTGGGGGAATATCAGGTCGGCGCCGCCCCCGTGGATGTCAAGCTGCGGCCCAAGGTAGCGGATGGCCATCGCCGTGCACTCGATATGCCAGCCCGGCCGACCGGGTCCCCAGGGGCTTTCCCAGGCCGGCTCACCCGACTGGGAGCGACGCCACAGGGCGAAGTCGAGGGGGTCCTCCTTCGTCGGGTCGTCAACATCGCTGTCATCCTGGCCGGCGGCGATGGCCAGCATTTCGTCCCGGCCAAGCCGGCTTAACCGGCCGTAGTCCGGCACCGCCCGGACCCGGAAGTAGACACCCCTGGGGATTACGTAGCCGTAGCCCCGTTCGAGGAGAACCCGGGTCACTTCCTGGATCATCGGGATTTCCCGGGTCGGCCTGGGGTAGTGGTCAGCGGGAAGAACCCGGAGGGCGGCCATATCCTCGAAGAACACCCGGCAACACTCTTCCCCAAGTTCGAGGTAATTCCGACCAACCTGCCGGGCCCTGGCCAGGATCGATTCGTCGATGTCGGTGATATTCTGGATATACTTCACCCGGTAGCCGTGGTGGCGGAGCAGCCGGTTCAGGACGTCGAAGACTACGTAGGTGCGGGCGTGCCCGAGGTGGGTTGTGTCGTATGGGGTAATACCGCAGACGTAGAGCCGGACGGTGCCGTCGGGGGTCGAGAAATCTTCCTTCGTCCGGGTCAGGGTATTATAAAGCCTCATTTTTCAAGCCGGTCTCCTTCGGGGATCCACCTAGATACTATTACATACCGGGTCGGGACCGGCCGCCGGCCAAACCGGAGCCGACTCAATCGTAAACGCCCCGGCTCTCGGCCGGCCGGCTGCCGCGCACAACTTCGACGGCCTGCCTCGCCCCGGCGTTCACAAACCCGATATCGCTTCCGGCCGGGCAGAACATCCAGCCCTCCTGGAACCGGCGCACAACCTCCGCTGGCCCGGCGCAGTGGATGCCCGCAACCTTGCCAGCGGCCCGGGCGGCCCCGAGGACCCGCTGGCAGGCCTCAACGTGGGCCGGGTCCCGAATGTCCAGGCCCGGCGGCAAGCCCATGGAGATAGCCAGGTCGGCCGGGCCGATGTACAGGGCGTCGATTCCGTCTACCCGGGCAATGGCCTCGGCCTGCTCGACGGCTTCCCGGGTCTCAATCTGGACAAGGAGGACAATTTCGTCATTGGCCCGCTCGAAATAGTCCGGACCAAAGAGGCGGGCCCGGTTCGGCCCGAAGCTCCGGTTGCCCAGGGGCGGATAGCGGCAGGCCTGCACCGCCCGCCGGGCGTCGTCCGGCGAGTTAACCAGGGGGACCAGAACCCCGTAGGCCCCGGCATCCAACACCCACTGAAAATACTCAGGCTGATTCCAGGGCAGCCGGACAAGGGGTACGGCGTCGGTGCCGTTCAGGGCCTGGAGGCAGGCGACCACCTGCCCCACGTCGATGCCCATGCCGTGCTGCATGTCAATGAGGACCCAGTCGAAGCCGGCCCGACCCAGGCTTTCAACGACGTAGGGGTCGCCGGTCGATACCCAGACCCCGAGGGCCGGCTTGCCTTGCCGCCAGAGCTCTTTAAGCCGGTTCGGTCGCATCGGTTTGCCTCCGCTGGGAGTGGCCTGCCCCTGAGTATAATTCACCCCTGACCGCCGTTGCTACTTCACAGGCTGTGTCTGCGATTGCCGTAATCACAATAGGCTGTGTTCCCTAGTTGCTCTGATTAGCCTGATTTCTGGAGAATTCCCCCGGGATTCCCCTCCTCGAGCTGGAAGGCCTGCTCGATACCACGCTTGAAGGCATATATCAGGCTGACCACCGCCTTGTCGCTCTCCCACCCCGCAG
>JAUQQI010000022.1 GCA_030549955.1 Chloroflexota bacterium | reverse complement strand
GGTTATGCGGGGCCAGGAAGTCGGCCGAGACTGCCGAAAGGGCCACCACGACGAGAATGACGACCCCAAAGGCGGCCAGACGGTTGGCCAGCAGGCTTCGGATGAGGCGGCTCCGGGACCGGCGGCGGGCCGCGACGCCCAGTTCCCGGCCCAGGGTGGCCACTCCAACGGCAGTTTTCGGGGCAAGCCTTTCGTCCGTCACCGGTATCTGACCCTCGGGTCCAGGTAGCCGTAAAGCAGGTCCACGATGAGGTTGATCAAAACAAATGAGAGCGAGAGGACCGTCACGGTGCCGACGACGACCGGGAAATCCTTCTGGCCGATGGCCCGGATGACAAGGCTACCGACGCCCGGCCAGGCGAAGACCGTCTCGGTGATGACGGCCCCGCCCAGCAAGGTCCCGAATTCGAGGCCAACGACTGTGACGACCGGGATGAGGGCGTTCTTCAGGGCGTGCTGCCAGATGACAACCCGCTCGGCAAGCCCCTTCGCCCGGGCCGTCCGGACGTAATCCTGGCCGAGGACCTCCAAAAGGGTCGACCGGACGAGCCGGGCGTTCCGCGCAACTGAGAAGGTGCCGAGGGTTATGGCCGGAAGGATCAGGTGTCGAAGCTCATCTCCCAGGTCGCCCCGGCCCCGCCCCCCGATGGGGAACCAGCCCAGAAGCCCGCCGAAGACGAAAAGCAGGATGATCCCGAGGAAGAAGACCGGGGTGGACTGGCCGACCAGGGCAAAGGCCATCGCCAGGTTGTCAAAGGCCGAATTCCGGCGGGTAGCCGAGATGACCCCCAGGGGCAGGGCCAGAACGATAGCGATAAACATGGCTGCAAAGGTCAGCTCCAGGGTCGCCGGGTAGCGCTCGAGAATGATATTCAGAACCGGCTGGCCCTGGCGCAAGGATACCCCGAAGTCGCCCCGGACTGCCCGGCCAAGAAACTGGATGTACTGGATATACCAGGGCTGGTCGAAGCCCAACTCGCGGCGGATCCGTTCGACCTCCTCGCGGCTGGCATCGGTGCTGACCATCAAAAAGGTCGGGTCCCCGGTCTGAAACAGGATGAAATAGACCAGGGCCGTGACGCCCAGAATAACCGGGACGGTCTGGAGGAGCCGCCGGACAATGTAAACGCCCACGGATTCAGGACCTTAATCGGGCCTCGTGTAGGAGGATCCGCTCATCCGGCCGGCATTCCCACTCGAGCCGGTTGCTGACGCCGTAGATATCGACCTGATGCCAGACATAGATCCACGGCGGGTCGTCGTAGGCGACCTCCCAGAGCCGGTTGATCAACTGCTGCCGCTTGGCCCGGTCAAGGGTCCGGCTCAGCTCGTCGTAAAGCCGGATGAATTCCTCGTTCACCCAGTAGGTGGAATTCAGGGAGAAATCCGGGTGGATATAGTTAAGTTCGGACTGGGCATTAAAGGGGGACCCGAGGCCCAGGAAGAACAGGTCGTCGGGCTGGCGCTTGGCCAGCATGTCCCCGGCGTAGAGGGCCCAGTCCAGAACTTTGAGTTCAACCTGGAGGCCGATACGCTGGAGGTCCTGGGCAATGGCCTGGGCGATCTCTTTATCTTTGATATACCGGCCGTTCGGCGAGTCCATAACGACCTTGAAGCCCTCAGGAACTCCGGCCTCTTTGAGGAGCTGCCGGGCCTTATCCGGGTCGTACGGGTAAGGTTTGGCATTCGGAGGCTGTTCGCTCGGCCGGGTGATGATGGTCCTGGTCCGTTCGCCGACACCGTTCAGGATCGCCCGGTTGATGGCATCAAAGTTCACGGCGTAGTTAAGGGCCTGGCGCACCCGTTTGTCCGAAAGATACGGCCGGTCGCATCGGATGCCGACGAAGATATTTCGGCCGCCCTTGACCCGGCAGATCCGGGCGTTGCCGCCCCGTTCAACGTTGGCCATCTGGTCCGGGGCGACGTTGACGATGATGTCCGCCTCGCCCCGCTGGAGGGCCAGGATGCGGGTTGAAAGCTCGGCCACCGGCTTCCAGATGAGCCGCTGGATCTGGGGCTTCGGCCCCCAGTAGTCAGGATTTGCCTCCATGATAAGCCGCTGGTCCTTGACCCACTCGACAAACTTATACGGACCGGACCCGACGGGTTTGACGGCAACCTTGGCGAGGTTATCGGCCGACTCATCGGCATAGACACTCGGGGGCATGATCTCGTGGTTGGTGAGTTGGTCGAGGATGGTGGCGGCCGGGGCCGTTGTCTTGACCCGGAAGGTGTACCGGTCAACGACTTCGACCCGGTCAAAATTAATGAGCCGGCGCAGGGCCGGGACGATGGGCTTGCCGCCCACCTGCCCCTTGGTGTGCCGCTCGAGGCTGAATTTGGCTGCCTCGGCATCAACCGGCGTGCCGTCGTGGAACTTCGCCCCCTCGACCAGCTTAAATTCCCAGGTCAGGTCGTCGACGTTGCGCCACTCGCGGACAATCCAAGGCTTGGGCTCAAGGGTTTTCGGGTCCCGCCAGAGGAACATGTCAAAGATATGGGCATTGACGTTAAATTCCGGGACCGAATTCCGGAAGTCCGGGTCGAGCGTATTGGCGTCAACGCCCTGGAGGATGGTGACCTCACCCCGGGGACCGGTCGGCGCCGGGGCCGAAGGGGCCGACGGAGCCTGGGCTGGGGCGCAGGCCGCCAGGGCCGACGCAACGGCCGAACCCCCAACCAACCCGAGGAACTGGCGCCGGGAAAATCTCTTCATGCTGCCTCCTGTTATAACCTGGCGTTTCTCCGGGCTCCTTTCAGGCGAAAATTTTAACACAACCCGTCAGCGCAGGAAAGGAATGTACCGCACGATGGCCCAGACGCTCAGCCCGGCCAGCAGAACGGGAAGGACCCACCAGGCCCTGAGCTCGGGCGTCAGGACCCGTCTAAACCCGGCCGCCAGGCCGACCGCCCAGACGGCCATCGCCGGGAAGAGATACCGACCCTGCGGCTGGTAGAACTGGAGGTTGTACCAGGCAAACTGACCGACCACCAGCATGGCCGCAAGCCCGAGCCACAGGGTTGCGGCCCGGCCTGGCCGCGACCGGATGAGTTCCAGCAAAATGAAACCCAGGCCCGACCCGGCCAGCAGACTTATGCCGGCCAGCAGGCCGTAAACCCAGTCCTCGGCCGGCACGCCCATCCAGCCGAGCTGGAGCCAGAAGCTCCGAAACGTCGTAAGGCCCCCGTCGACGACGAGCCGGGCGGAGAGGGGGCCGGTGCGGGGCTGGCCGACGACCACCTGGTCGTGGCGGCCGAGGCCGAGGATATCAAGGCCACCGTAGACGGCCGCGTTGCGGACGAACCACCAGCCGCCCAGAACGAGGGCTAACCCGACAACCAGGACAAAGGCTTGCCGTGCTCCTGGCTCCTTCGACCGGCGGCCAATGGTCAGCGCCAGCCCGGCGGCCATTCCGACCAGCGGGTAAACGGTCGTCTTGGTGAGAAGGCCGATGCCGGCGAGAAGGCCGCCGACAGCGGCCCAGGTTCGGGACGGCTTTCCGGTCAGGCCTGCCAGGCCCCAGGCCACCAGGGCCGCCGCCACCGCCCCGGCCAGGGCGTCGTTATTGACCGAGGCCAGGACGGCGACGTGCTGGGGAAGGGTCCCGGCGATCCCGGCCGCAGCCAGCGCCACCTCCGGCTCAGCCGGGAAAACGAGCCGGCCCACCAGGTAGACCGCGATAATGGCCAGGGCGCCGATGGCAAGGCTTGCCAGCCGAAGCGCCAGCAGGCTTCCGCCCGTCGTCAGGTAAACCGGCGTCAGGAGAAGGTAATAAAGGGGTGGCTGGTGGAACTCGTAGCGGATGGGGGTTATATCCGACCCCGGCGGAAACCGGCTGGCTTTGAGAAAGTCGAGGTAGGCGGCGTCCCAGTCGCCGGGTTTGAGTTCGGGCAGGCCCAGGCCCTCGGCCAGGTGGCGGACATAGTTATAATGAGCCGGCTCGTCGGGGGCCTGCCAGGGCGGGGTCTGCCAGGCGAAAAGAAACCCGAGGCCGAAATAGACGGCTAGAATTAGGCCGAGCCGGCGGTCAATACCGGGGAAGCCCATCGTAGCGGCCGCAGAGGGCGTTAAGCCGGACCTTTACGGCGTCCCGGAACATCCGCCAGGTGTCTCGCAGGGGCTTTACCTTGCTGCCCGGCATGTAATGCCATTCGACCGGCACTTCTTTGACGGCGTAGCCGAGCCGGCGGGCGATAAAAAGGATTTCAACGTCGAAGCCGAACCCGTTAAGGGTCTGGCGGCCGAAAAGCTCGAGGGCCGCCTCGGCCCGGAAACCTTTAAACCCGCACTGGGTATCTTCGATGCCGGGGAGGACCAGGAGCTGGACGATCCGATTATAGACCCGGCCCATCAGGTGCCGGTGGGCCGGCTCGTTATACCGCCGGGCCCCCGGAACCTCCCGCGACCCGATGACGACCGGCACCCCGGCTTCCAGGAGGGGGATGAACCGGTCAAACCCCTCGGCTGGCATCGAGAGGTCGGCATCGCATAACAGGCGGAACCGGCCCCGGGCGGAGAGCATGCCAGCCCGGACGGCGGCTCCCTTGCCGGCGTGGGGACGGCGGATCAGCCGGAGGGCCGCCCCCGATTCCCGGGCGAATTCGTCGACCAGGCTGGCTGTTTCATCGGTGCTGCCGTCGTCGACGACGATGACCTCGTGGGTCCGGCCCAGGCCGGTCAGGTACTTAACGACGCGACTGAGGGTCTCAGGGATGCGGTCGGCCTCATTGTAGGCCGGAATGACAACCGAGATCTCGACTTCCGAGCGATAAGTCGAACGGGCAAAATCGGCCCGGGGCGGGCCGAGGGCGGCCAGGAGGCCGCTTGGGTCCGCTACCCTGGCCTGGGATTGCCGCCGGGCCGGGAGCAGTCCCGGCAGGCCGAGCCAGCCTGCCATCAGTCCCCGGAGTCTGGCCCGGGCGGCCGGCTCCCGAATGTGGGCCAGAGCCTCCAGGACCAGTCCGACCTGGTAGGTCGTAACGTTCCCCCAGTTGCGGGCCAGGACCGGGCCGGGAAAGTTCTTGACGATGAGCCTGGGCAGGTTCCGGCCAAAAAGATACGCGGCCAGGGACCCGCCCCCGGTCGCGCTGAGCCGGTGGTAGACCCGGGCTGACGGGACGTAAATACAGCGATAGCCCCTGAGCCTCGCCCGGCAGGCGAGGTCGACATCTTCGAGATACGCCCGGTAGGCCTCGTCAAAGAGGCCGACCTCGGCAAAAAGGGACCGCCGGTAGAGGGCGGCCGCCCCGCAGGCCGAAAAGACCTCATCAACCCCGTCGAACTGGCCCCAGTCCCGCTGCCAGACGCCCCGATTTCCCGGCCGGCCGGAAGCCTCCAGGTAGTCCCCGGCCGAGTGCAGCACATCCCGCCGGTCATAAAGGAGGATCTTGGACGCGGCCATGGCCGCCTCAGGCCGGGCGTTGAGGGCCTCGACTAGGGCCCCGAGCCAGGCCGGCTCCGGCTCGGCGTCGTTGTTGAGGAGGGCCACATATTCTGAATCGGTCTCAAGGATGCCCCGGTTGACAGCCCCGGCAAACCCCAGGTTCCGGGGCAGGGCAATAACGGCCACTTCCGGGAAGCGGGTCCGGACGAGGTCGACACTGCCGTCGGTGGAGCCGTTGTCAACCACCACCGTGATGAAGTCCCGGAAGGTCTGGCGGCGCAGGGCTTCCAGGCAGTCCGGCAGGAGGGCTGCCCCGTTATAATTCGGGATGATGACCGCTACCCCGGGCATAGCTGACGCAGGTACTCGGCCAGGGCCTCTTCCCAGGGCCGCAATTCGATGCCGATGGCCCGGCCGGCCAGGTTAGCCAGGACCGAGTAGGGCGGGGGAGTCGAGGCCCGGCGGTACTCGGCGAGCCGAATCGGCCGAACCTGGACATCCCGGCGGCCGCACAGCTCAAGGGCCTTCAGGGCGAGCTCGAACCGGGACGCCTGCCCCGAATTGACAAAGTGATAGATGCCATAAACGCCGGTCTCGATCAGCTTCGCCACCGCGGCGGCCAGGTCCTCGACGTAAGTCGGTGACCCGACCTCATCGACGACGACGTCGAGACGCCGGGCAGTCCGGGCCCGCGTGAGGATCTTTGTGACGAAGTTCTCCCGGTCGCAGCCGAAAAGCCAGGCTGTCCGAACAATATAAAACCGCTCGAGCATGGTCTGGACGACCTGCTCGCCGGCGAGCTTCGACCGGCCGTAGGGGTTGACCGGGTTCGGGGTATCGTACTCGTAATAGGGCCGGGTCGAGCGGCCGTCGAAGACCTCGTTGGTTGAAATGTAGACCATCGGACAGCCGGCCTGCTGGCAGCCCAGAACAACGTTGCGGGTCCCAAGGCCGTTGACCAGGTAGGCCCCCTCGGGATCCCGGGCACAGCCGTCGACGTCGGTCCAGGCCGCGCAGTGGATAACGATATCGGGCCGCAGGCGGACGACTTTTCCGCCGGCCTCTGGCCGGGTCACATCCAGGTCCCGCTTGCCAAGGGCTAAAACCTCGTGGCTTGACGCAAGCCTTCGGGCCAGGGCCCGACCCAGCTGGCCTGCTCCACCCGTAATAAGAATCCGCATCGCTAATCAGTCTACCACCGGACGCTGATTCAGTAGCACCGTCCGGTGTAGTGCCCGGCGGTCGGCAAAACCTGGCAATCCTACCCTGACCGGCGCGGCCGCGTCAACCCGCCGTATCATTGACCGGTATGTCCTGGCAGGAGTTAAGGGACCCCAGCCATCCGCTCACGGCCCTGGTTGCCGCCCCTCTGGGCCGGTACCGGCTAACCGTCCTGACGGGTCCCCCGACCCGGACGGGCGCCACCACCTTCGGCCTTCGCCTCACGGGACCGGATGGCCAGACTACCCCCGAGCCGTTCCTCATTGGGGTCTTTCGACCCGGCCGGCGGGCCGCGGAGACGTGGGTCGAGGTCGACTGGGTCGATTTCAGGCCTGCTCTTACCGGGGCG
>JAUQQI010000165.1:6206-6980 GCA_030549955.1 Chloroflexota bacterium | reverse complement strand
GGCTCCGCTCCCGGGTGCCGAATATAACGGTGAAGACGGCAAGCCCCAGCAGGTAAACCAGCAGGCTGTACCAGAGCCGGAACGGGGATACGGCCGGTTCAAAATGGGCCCGCCCCTCCATAACCACCGCCACCGGGAAAAGGGTCAGTCCGGCCCCAACCACCGCCCAGACCCAGGGACTACCCCGGAGGAGAAATATCCCCACGGCCAGCACAATCCCGAGCAGACCTGGCAGGATTCCAACGGGTGTGAGGCCCCGCCCGAACGGGTTAAACCGGATGGCCCCTAGGGCCATCAGGGCCACGACCCCGGCGGCCGCTGGCCAGAAGTATTCGCCGGGCATCCAGGTCAGTCCCGCCCCACCGGCCGCGGCAACGACGGTGAGACCCAGCAGCCGGGGGAGGCTGAGCCGCCTGGGCGGGCGCCAGGGCCGCAGGGTAATCCGGCCGGTCCGCGCCCTCATTCGAGGCCCAGCTCCGCCAGCCGGTCCTCGTCCAGGCCGAGCCGGTGGCCGACCTCGTGCAGAATAGTCCGCTCGATTTCAAGGGCGAGCAGGCCCCGGTCGCCGCCGCAGGCCCGGACCAGCGGTCCGCGGTAGATAACGATCCGGTCGGGCAGAAAGGGCTCGGCCCCGGCCCGGGCCGGCAGGGGCTGGCCAAAATACTGCCCGAAGAGCTCATCGGGGCCCTCCGGCTCCTCTTCGACAACGATCGCGACGTTCTCCAGGGCCACCCGGAACTCGGCCGGCAGCCGCCTTATGGCCCGCTGAACGAG
>JAUQQI010000165.1:0-6140 GCA_030549955.1 Chloroflexota bacterium | reverse complement strand
GAATCTCGGGTCTGTGGACGCTCGCACGTACCTGGACATATGGCCCCCGTCTAAGGGTATAATGGCAACGACGTGCGCCGGATTGCAAGTCTTCGCTGCCCGGCAAAAACTTTGCGGAGGTGGGGATGGACCCGGTCGGGCGGGTGAGAACAGTTCTCAAGCTGACCCGGCAGCGGACCCGCTGGTGGAACTGGGCCGGCAGCCTGCTCGGTCTGGGACTGCTTGGCATCATTATCGCCCGGTCGGACCCGGCGTCGGTCTGGGCCGCCTGGGAGGGGGCGGACCCGGCCTGGCTTGGGGGTGCAGCCGTCCTCTATTTTGCTGCACCCTGGCTCAGGGCCTGGCGCTGGCACCTGCTTCTCGGCAGTGTGCTCCGGTCGGACCGGTCCGAACTTTTCGGGCTCACCCTTACCTGCTACGCCCTCACTAACGTGCTCCCCGGCCGGGCCGGCGAACTCGTCCGGGTAACCCTGCTGAGCCTGCGCCACGGGGTCGCCTGGCCGACCATCGGGGCCACGGCCGCTGCCGAGCGGGTCCTCGACGGCCTGAGCCTTGTCGGCCTCCTCTTTCTCGGCATCGGCCTGACCGGCTTCCCGGACTGGGGCCTTTTTGCTGCCTTGTTCGGAGCCGGGGTCTTTTCTGGCGCCCTGGCCGCCGCCTGGGCGGTTTTAAAATTTGGACCGGCGGGCCCGACCGGTTTTGGCCAGCTCGTC
Source organism: Chloroflexota bacterium (assembly GCA_030549955.1). Taxonomy (GTDB): domain Bacteria; phylum Chloroflexota; class Dehalococcoidia; order JAUQQI01; family JAUQQI01; genus JAUQQI01. The sequence continues at coordinate 5,427 of JAUQQI010000165.1, read as the reverse complement.
AGACAGGTCCGGCGGGGCCTCGGCGGCCTGGCCCGGCCGGAGATTCTCGCCGCGGCCGGCGGACTGACCCTGGCCAGCTGGGTTGTCGAGGCCGGGGTCTTCCTTGCCGTCGGCCGGGCCCTCGGCCTGGGCCTGGGCCTTCCAGCTTATCTGGTTGTTGCGTCGGTTGGCAACCTGGCCTGGGCGGTGCCCCTTGCCCCCGGCGGTCTCGGCAGTTTCGACCTGGCCGTCCGGGAGGCCGCGGCTGTCCTCGGTGCCGGAAGCGGGGCCACGGCCTTTGGCCTGCTCGTCCACCTGGTCCTCTGGCTTCCGGTGACGGTTGTTGGCATAATCTGGTTGGGGTGGTACGCCGCGGTGGTCCTGGCTCAGGGTCGGCCCGACCGGAAGGGAGCCAGCTAGCATGCGGGTTGGGATCATCGGGGGTGGGGCGGCCGGGCTGGCGGCAGCCTGGGACCTGGTTAAGGCCGGCCACCGGGTGGTCGTCTTCGAGCGGGCCCCCTGGCTCGGGGGCCAGGTAAGTACCTTCGTTGTCGGCGGTACGGAGGTCGAGCGCTTCTACCACCACCTCTTTCGGGGCGACACGCATTTCATTGATCTGATCGACGAACTTGGCCTCGGCAAAGACCTCTGCTGGCTCCCGTCAACCGTCGGATTGTTCTGGGATGGCCAGGTCTACAACTTCGTGACGCCCCTTGACCTCCTCCGGTTCAGGCCGGTGAGCCCCATCGACCGCATCAGGCTCGGCCTCATCAGCCTCTATCTCCGGTATGAATCCAGCTGGACCAGGTTCGAGAAGGTCACTGCCCGGGACTGGCTTATAAAGTGGGCCGGCCGGCGGAACTACGAGACCGTCTGGGGCCCCCTGCTCCGGGGCAAGTTCGGCGACCTGGCCGAGGAGGTCGGGATGGCCTGGCTCTGGGGCAAGATCCACCTCCGATTCGCGTCCCGGGACCGGGGCATGCAAAAGGAGCTCCTCGGCTACCTGCGCGGAAGCTTCGGCCGGGTTTACCGGGCCCTCGCCGACGCGATTGCTGCCCGGGGCGGCCGGGTCTTTGTCGGCGCCCAGGTCGAGCAGGTCGTGACCGCCCACGGCGAAGCTCGGGGCATCCGCCTGGCCAGCCAGTCGGCCACCGAGTGGGGGGTCGGGCAGGTTAAGATTCCGACCGGATGGGAGTTCGACGCCGTCCTCGCCACCGTGCCCGGCTGGGTCCTTTTACGCCTGGTCCCGGACCTGCCCGAGCCCTACGCCGACCTCATCCGCAACATCCGCTACCAGGCGGCGGTCTGTCTTGTCCTCGTTCTCCGGGAGCGGCTGAGTCCGGTCTACTGGCTTAACATCGCCGACCGGTCCGTCCCCTTCGTCGGCGTCATCGAGCAGACAAACCTTCTGCCACCTGAAGAATACGGCGGCAAGCACATCGTCTACATTTCGAACTACCTGGCCCGGGACCATCCCCTTTTAAGGCTTTCGGGCCCCGAGCTTTTCGAGGTTTACCTGCCCCATCTGCGCCGGATTAACCCCCGGTTCGACCCGGCCTGGGTCGAGGAGCTTCACCACCACCGGGAAGATGCCGCCCAGCCGGTCATCACGACGAATTACCGGGCGCGGATTCCGCCCTTAAGAACCCCGGTCCGCCGGCTCTACCTGGCCAACACGACCCAGATTTACCCGGAGGACCGGGGCCAGAACTATAGCGTCCGGCTGGGCTACCAGGCGAGTCGACTGATTCAGCAGGACCTTGGCTAGGCGGTGCGGCCTTGAACGGCTGGCCGGGTTCCTGGCCCAACACGGTCTGGGGCCGACGCCAGACCTTCTTTTCGCCTTCGAACGCTACCGTCAGCTTCTGCTCGACTGGAACCGGCGGGTCAACCTTACAGCCATCACCGACCCGGCCGAGGTGGAAACCCGCCACTTCATCGACTCGCTCCTATGCCTGGAGGTGCCCGGTTTTAAGGACCTGCTCCGGACGGGACCAACCCTCGCCGATGTCGGGACCGGGGCCGGTTTTCCGGGGGTGCCGATCCGCCTCGTCTTCCCCGAAGTTGGCCTCTGGCTCATCGAATCGAACCTCAAACGGGCCCGGTTTTTAAATGCCCTGGTCGGGGAGCTGAGCCTTGACCGGGTCGAGGTCATCCCGCGCCGGGCCGAGGACGTCGGCCGGGACCGAAGTTACCGGGAAAAGGCAACTCTGGTCACGGCCCGGGCTGTTGCCCGGCTTCCGACCCTGGCCGAGGTCACCGTGCCGCTGCTGGCTCCCGGCGGCCGGGCCGTTTACTGGAAGGGTCCGCCGGACCTGCCTGACCTGGAACCAACCACCCCATTTATCCGGCGGCTTGGGGCCGAGCCGGCTGGAACGTTCGGCCCCTTCGGCACCAGCTACGGAATCGAGCGGATTTTTATCGTGCTGGCGAAAATATCACCGTCCCCGGACACGTTTCCCCGCCGGCCGGGAATCCCTTTTAAGAGACCGGTGGTCCGTTTGAAGTAAGCGTTTGCCGGCTGATATATTGGGGGCGATGGGACGCCGAACCGTCCGCGTGGTCTGTTTCCTTGGCCTGATGGTCGGGCTCGGCCTCACCTGGTGGCTTCCGAACCCGGTCCTTAACCCGATTCCCACGACCCAGGCCCTGGCCAGGCCGCTACCCTTCACCGATGTCAACCCCCTCGGCGCAAACTTTTTTCTCGACCGGGAAGTCGAAACCTGGAAAAAGCAGGAGACCCTCCGCATGGCCCGGGCGGCCGGGCTGGGCTGGGTCAAGCAGATGTTCCCCTGGGACCAGATCGAGCCCCAGAAGGGCCTCTTCTGGGACGACCGGGTCCGCCGGAGCACCTGGGAAAAATTCGACGAAATCGTAAACCTGGTTGAGCAGTACGGCCTGCGCCTCATCGTCCGGCTCGACCAGCCGCCGGAGTGGGCCCGGAGTCGCGGCGATAATGCCCGCTACCCGGTTCGGGACCTGAATGAGTTCGGCGACTACGTTGCCCGGGTCGTTGCCCGCGACCGCGGGCGGATCCAGTACTACCAGGTCTGGAACGAGCCGAACCTGGCCCGGGAATGGGGCGGCCGGCCGCCGGACCCGGTCGCCTACACCGAGCTTCTGAAAGTCGCCTACCAGCGGGCCAAGGCCATCGACCCGAACGTGGTGGTCCTGAGTGCCCCCCTGGCCCAGACCCTCGAGCGGTCGCCTCAGGCCATCGACGACCTCGAGTTCCTCCAGGGGATGTACGCCGCGGGGGCGGCCGCCTATTTTGACATCCTGATGGCGAACGCCTACGGGTTCGACCGTCCGCCCGAGGACCCGCCCGACCCCAGGGTCCTCAATTTCCAGCGGCTCAAACTCCTGCGGGAGGTCATGGTTCGGAACGGGGACGGGGGCAAGCCCATCTGGCTTAACGAGTTTGGCTGGAATGCGGCCCCACCAACGTTTCCGCCCTTCCGGCTCTACTGGGGCCGGGTAACCGAAGAAGAGCAGGCCGCCTACACCGTCCGGGCCATCCGGATGGCCCGGGAGTGGGACTGGCTCGGGGTGATCAACCTCTGGTATTTCCGGCAGGTTGGGGATATCTCGCCCCTTGACAGCGCCGAGTACTACTTCCGGGTCGTCGACCCCGATTTCACCCCCCGCCCCCTTTACTTTGCAGTCCAGCAGCTCTCCGAGGAGTTTAAGTTTGCCCTTCCCGGCGAGCACCAGGAGACCTCGCCGGCCGTTCAGACCGAGGGCCGCTGGAGCTACGTTCGGGCCGACAACGCTTCGGCCCGGGGCTATGTTGAATCCTCGGCACCTGGAGCCCGGCTGGTTTTCAACTTCCGGGGCACCGGCGTCCAGATTGTTCCTGCCCCGGGCCCGAACGCCGGCCGGGTCTACGTCCAGCTTGACGGCCACCCGATTTCGGGCCTGCCGGCCGACCCGACCGGCCAGACCTGGCTGCAACTGGGTGATGACGCCGGTCGTCCGGTCACCGTTGCCCGGAACCTGACCTACGGCCAGCACCGGCTCACCCTCACCGTCCCCCAGCTCCGGCCCGGCGAAACGGTCCGGGTCGATGCCTTCGTGGTCCTCCTGGATGAGCCGGACTACCGGCCGGCCGTCTTTGGGGCCGGCCTGGCCGCCTTGAGTTTCGTTGGCCTTGGCCTTACCTTCCTTCCCCGCCGTAACCCATGAATGCCGGCCGAATCCTGGCCCTCGTCGGGCTGGTTGCCTTCTGGGCCCTGGCCCTGGCCCAGCCTGACCTGCCGGGCCTTTATTACGACGAGGCCGCCGACGCCGTTCCTGCCGTTCAGCTTGTGGCCGGGAAACCGGTCGAGCCGGTCCGGGACGTGAGCATCGAGCTTTTCGGCCGGCGTCTTCCGGTCATGGTTATGGACTACGTCGGGGCGGTGAGTACGTATTTATATGTCCCCTGGTTTGCCCTCTTCGGGATTGGGGGCCTCCAACTGCGGCTCCTGCCCATTGCCGGCGGGATGGTCACCCTCGCCCTGAGCGCCGTCCTCGGCCGGCGCTGGGTCGGGCCGGTTCCGGCCGGCCTTGCCGTCCTGCTCGGGGCGGTTCACCCCTCGTTTGTCTTCTGGACCAGGCAGGGAGTCCACGTCAGCTCCCTCCTCGGCCTGCTGGCCATGGCCAGTTTGTTGACCCTGGACAACTGGGTCCGGACCGGCCGGGTCCGGTGGGCTTACTTGGCAGCCCTGCTCTTCGGCCTCGGCCTGAGCGTGAAACTGCTCTTCCTCTGGTGGGGCCCGGTTCTGGTCCTTTACCCGTGGCTGAGGTCTGGCCCCAAGGCCGGCCAGTTCGTCCGGCAGCTTCTGCATCCGGAACGGTTCGCCCTCTGCCTCCTCGGGGTTCTGGTTGGAGCGTGGATGCCGGTCTATTACAACCTCCGGTCCGCGGGTACCCTGGAGACCCTGGCCGCAAACCTCTGGCGAACCAGCTATGGGGTCGAAAACTGGCGGGTCCTGGATAACCTCGGGACGGCGTTTGACCAGCTCCTCGTCCTGGTCCGGGGTGACCACTTCTGGTTTCTCGGGGGCCAGTTTGCTAACCCGCTCTACCCGCCGGTTCTTGTGGGTGCCCTCGGGACTGCCCTTGCCGGCGGGGCCGTTCTCTGGCGCCGGTCCGAGCCCTGGCGAATCCTGGCCGGTCTGGCCGGAATTATTCTGCTGGTGACGGCTGAGAGCGCCTTTACGGTCTCCGGCCTCTGGCCGACCCACCTTTACCTGCTGATGCCGACCCCCCAGATTCTCGCGGTGGGAGTCGTGTACCGGCTCGGGAAACTGCTTCGGCGACGGCTTGGTCGGTCGGGTCTCGCCAGTCTGGTCGGGCTGACGGTGGTGGTCCTGGGGCTCGGCGACCTCTCGGCGGATCTCGGCTACCACCGGGCCCTGGCCGAAACGGGCGGGTGGCTGCGGATGTCGGACGCCATTTACCAGT
>JAUQQI010000182.1 GCA_030549955.1 Chloroflexota bacterium | reverse complement strand
CCCGGCGGACGCCCCTTATCGCCGACATGAAGCCGGCCGGCCGCTACGTTATGACCGACCTTGATGAAGTCGGGGGCGTGCCGACGGTCATGAAGTACCTGCTGGATGCCGGCCTGCTCCACGGCGACGTCCTGACCGTCACCGGCAAAACCCTGGCTGAGAACCTCAAAGACCATCGGATTCCGACCGACCAGGACGTGGTCCGGCCGCCCAGCAACCCCATCAAGCCGACGGGCGGCCTGGTTATTCTCCGGGGCAGTCTGGCCCCTGAAGGGGCGGTGGTTAAGGTCACCGGTCTTAACCGGCTTTACCACCGGGGTCCGGCCCGGGTCTTCGACCGGGAGGAGGACGCCTTCGCAGCTGTTCAGCACCGGCAGGTCAGGCCCGGCGACGTGGTGGTTATCCGCTACGAGGGTCCAAAGGGCGGGCCGGGCATGCGGGAAATGCTCGCCGTTACGGCGGCCATCGTCGGCCAGGGCCTGGGCGAGGAGGTTGCCCTGATAACCGACGGCCGGTTCTCCGGGGCAACCCGGGGCCTCATGGTCGGCCACGTCGCCCCGGAAGCCTTCGTCGGCGGACCCATCGCCCTCCTCCGGGACGGAGATATGGTGGTCATTGACGCCGAGAACGGCCGGCTCGAAGTCGAGCTTACAGCCGGCGAGCTCGAGGCCCGGGCCCGGGCCTGGCAGCGGCCCGCCCCGCGGTTCGCCTGGGGCGGCCTGGCCAAGTACGCGTCGCTGGTCGGGTCGGCCAGCGAGGGCGCGGTCTGCCGGCCAATTTTCTAGAACGGGCGCGGGCTTGCGGCGGGGCTGGGCGGCGGTCGGGCTGGGACTGGCCATCCTGCTTGTCGCATGCCTCCGACCCGCCGTCGGACCGCCCCCACCGGAATCGCCTGCTCCCCGGGTTGGGGCGGGGACGCCGGTTCCCGCAACCCCGATGCCGGCCCACCCCCAGGGCCGGCTCGCGGCCAAACGCATCTGCCTTGACCCCGGCCACGATGCAGCTTACAACCCCGGCGCCTCAGCCCGGGACAGCGTCGGCCGGGTCATCTTTAACGAGCACGACCTCACCCTTGAAGTCGCCGTCCGGCTCCGGGCCCTCCTGGAGGCCGAGGGGGCCGAGGTCTGCCTGACTCGCAACCACCTGGGCTTCCTTCAGCTGGAGCCCCAGGACTTTAACGGCAACGGCACGGTGACCCGTCCCGAGGACCTGGCGGAGCGCATCCAGCCCCGGATCGATTTTATCAATGCCTTCGGCGCCGAGCTGATGGTTTCGATTCACTTTAATGGCTCCACCAGCCCGGTCCTGAAGGGCACCGAGGTCTATTTCTCGGACGTCCCGGAGCAGGGGCCCGAAAACCGCCGGCTGGCCCAGGCCCTTTTAGACGCCCTCCTGGACGCCTTCGCCCGGGCCGGCTATCCCGCCGTGAACCGGGGTATTAAGGACGACCGCTACAAAACCGAGTACCTGGATCATGCCCGATTTTATGGGCTTGACCGGACCTGCGTTGAGTGCACCCGGCTGCTTACCCTGGGCAATAACCCGATGCTCGCCCGCAGGGGCCAGTGGCAGGCTGGGGCCCTGGTCGAGGTCCTGTTTCTAACCAACCCCGATGACGTGGGGTTCCTGCGCCGGCCCGATGCCCTGGATATCATCGCCGGCGGCCTCTTTGACGGCATCCTGAACTACTACGGCGTCGGTTCGGGCCCGCTGGCCGAACCCGCTCCCGTCCCCGAGCCGAACCCTCCAACTTACGCCGGGCCCGTTGAAATCAGCCGGGGCGACCCGGCCCGGCCGGAGATTGCCCTCACCTTCGACTGCGGAGCGGCGGCCGCCCCCATCCCCCGGATCCTCGACATCCTCGCCGCGGCCGGGATTCGGGCGACGTTTTTCGTGACCGGTCAGTGGGCCCGGGACAACCCGGAGCTGCTAAGGGTAATTGCGGCCCGGCATCAGGTCGCCAACCACAGCTGGAGCCACCGGGATTTCACGAAGCTTTCGGAGAGCGAAATTGTCCGGGAGCTTCAGGCGACCGAGGAAGTGGTTTATGCCCTCACCGGCCAGTCGACAAAGCCCCTCTGGCGGGCGCCTTTTGGGGCCCGGGATAGCCGGGTCCTGGCAGTTGCGGCTGCTGCCGGCTGGCCCGTCCACGTCTTCTGGACCGTGGAGCGGACATCCGCCGGGTGGGTGAGCGGCGACTCGGGCGACTGGCGTCCGATTACGGCCGACCAGGTTGTAGCTAACGTCCTGCGGGCGGCGGGGTTAGGCGGGGGTGTCATTACGGTCAACCACTGCGGCAGCGCCCTCACCCCCGCGGCCCTCCCGGAGATTCTGGCCGGCTTGGGGCGGCTCGGCCTCCGCCCCGTCACCGTAAGCGAGCTTCTACGGGGGTAAGCCATGCCGAAGCGGGTCCTTTTCGTCTGCGTCCACAATGCCGGCCGGAGCCAGATGGCCGCCGCCCTGTTTAATGCCCTTGCCCACGAGCGCGGTATCGATGCTGTCGCTGAATCGGCCGGAACCGAGCCGGCCGAGCGGGTCCACCCGGAAGTGGCCGCGGTTATGGCCGAGCTGGGCATCGACCTATCGGGTGCACGACCCCGCCTGCTTACGAACGAAGACGTCGAATCCGCCGACCGGGTCATTACCATGGGCTGCGAGGTGGACGCCGGGGTCTGCCCGGCCGTCTTTATTAAGGATGTCGAGGACTGGGGCCTGCCCGACCCGAAGGGCCGGCCCCTGGACGAGGTTCGGGCCATCCGGGACGAGATCCGGCGCCGGGTCGAAGCCCTCCTCGGCGAACTCGTCGGCAAACCAGCCTAGTTCAGACAGGCACCGGGTAGGCCTGGGGATCCGGGCACAGTCCTGGTCGGCAGACCGCCGCCGGTTGCGGACAACCCCGGGGGATCGCCAGGGGCGATCCCGGCCTGACCTTCAACCCATCTGCCTTTCCCAGGAAGCCTTACCTGCCGTTGCCGCTCATTGCCGGACGGCTGGGGTTGGGCGGGATGCAGGGGGATGAGCCGGTCTCATGGCCCACTGCGTACAATGAAGGGCAAAGTCGGGGTCGGTGGCGGAGGCCCGACCTGCCCCCGGATTGCTCAGCGTTCCACTCGCCGTCGGCGTCAGGCCCGCCCCGACCGGTTGGCAGACCTTACGAGACGGTTGGCCCTGGCGCGGGATGAGGCCCAGTGAAGCGGGGATGCCCCAGGCGACGCCGGCTCCTGGCCGGTGCGGCAACGGTCGGCGCTGCCGGCCACTACGGCTGGAGACAGCGCCTCAGCTTATCTGACGGTCAGCGGCAGGAAGACGCGAGCGGCCTCATACGCACCGATGTCGCAGCGCGCCCCCTGCGGGCGCGTGACGCCGTTCTGGGACTGGTTGCTCACCGGCGGGGCGGCGCAGGTGGGGTTGTCTCCGGCGTCAATGGCCGGGCTGCCGGGGTTGAGCGGATAGTAGGCGGGGGAGCCGGTGAGCGTGCCGAGGTTCGGGTCCACGCCGATGATGTTGCCGTTTACGCCGTTGCTAAGGCCGCAGGCGTTGGTGCTGTCTTCAATGAGGTTGTTGATATTCGAGCCGCTTAGCGTCCCCGCGCAATCCCCGCCAGATGCGCTATTCGCGATGATGGTGTTCTTGATCGTGGCCATGCCCGTAAAGACCCGGATGCCGCCGCCGATGGTCGTTGCGCTATTACCTGAGAAGGTGCTGTTGGTGACTATCAGCGTGCCGTCGGTGTTGTACACCCCGCCGCCATTCGTACCAGCCCTGTTGCCCAAAAAGCTGCTGTTGGCGACGCTCAGCGAACCGCCATCGTTCATCACGCCGCCGCCCTCCGCGGTGGACCTATTGCCGGAGAGAGTGCTGCTGGTGAGTGTCAGCGCACTAGCCGTGTCCAGGTTGTACACGCCGCCACCGACGTAGGCGCTGTTGTCACGGAAGCTGCTGCGCGTGATACTCACCGTGCCAGAGTAGTTCATGAGGCCGCCACCGCCGGAAGTGGGGCTGGTGTTATTGGTGAAGGTGCTATCGGTGATATTCAACGTGCCTTCGTTGTACACGCCCCCGCCGCCGTAACCATCGGCTTTCCCACTGGTAATGGTCAGGTTCTGCAGGGTGAGGTTGGCGCCGCTGTTCACCCGTATAACCCGATAAAGGTTATTCCTGCTGATGGTGATGTTCTGTCCCGTGCCGTCAATCGTTAGCGTCCCTGCTCCGCTCACGACAGGGGGCAGGGTGGAGCCTAGCGCATTGTGCCGCTGACGCTGAAGGTGATGGTGTCATCGCCGGCGCTCCCCGCGCCGCAGTCGCCGGTGGCAGGCGTATTGTTCGCCGCCAGAATGGCTTCGCGCAAAGTACAAAGGCCGTCGCCAGCGATGATGTTGTCCGCCAGCGAGTTAACGACATAATTCTGTGCGTGCACGGGGCGCGGGCTCTGGCCGCTAAGCAGCAACGCGGCCAGCATCAGGCCACAAACCAGACGAAAAATCGGCAGTTTCACTGGCACCTCCTCCAGCACAGAATCCGTATTCGGGCTACCTTAATCCGGTGGGACGTTTCCAGCAGACTATCACAAGATGAGTCTCTTGCTCGGGCGAGGCAAGGCTGCCATTCTGGCCGGCGTGACCGGGTTATTCGACCTGTCCGCGCCAGCCGAATAGATGCCTGGAAGGCCTCAGCCAGGGCAGGGGATACGTCCAGACCAGTGCGAAGGGGCGGTATCCGGGAAGGTCTGCGCCCAACCGATGAAATCCACCCGGTTGTCCGGGCAGGGGAATCGCAAACGGCGTTGCCACTGCTGACCTGGTTGGCCCCTCGTGCCGGAATGGTCAAAGGGGCCGCACCATCCGGTTTGTTCTTCGTGGTGCGCGGGCTGATGATGCTCGGCCTGACGGTATCAGCGCCAGGCCTGGTACCGCATATGTTTGAAGGATGAGCCTGTTGGCGCGGACAGGGCTTGCAGGCCCGTCTCTGCCCTGTAGGGAGCGACCCATTGGTTAGACCGACCCCGCGATTCGCTCCATCCGGGGCAACATACGGGGTGGGTATTTACCTTCCGGACAGCCCCTGTGTTCTTGCCGTAGGATAGCACGGGAGGACAGTTCCTGTCAAGGGCCCGTAGGCTTGGCCATTTATTAGAGATTGACCTCCCGGCCCAGGTCCCGGTAACGAGCCAGCTGGTAAACCCGGGCGGCAACGGCAACATCCCAGAGGCCGAGTCCGCCGGCCCGAAAGACCGTGATTTCGGCGTCGGACCGGCGGCCGGGGTGAAGGCCGGCCACGACCCACCCGAGCTCAGCCACCGCCTCCCAGGTGACGACCCCTGCCCCGGTTGCGGCCAGCAGGTCGCCGGAATCGAGCCGGCACTGGTCAACCGAATCGACGAAGATGGCGTCGGCCCGGTCCCAGGCATCCAGGTCCAGCTCCCGCCGGAGGCGTCCGGTTGCCCCGATAACGTTCACATGGCAGCCAGGCCGGAGCCACTCACCCCGCACCACCGGCCCCGGACTGCTCGTCGCCGTAACGATAATGTCGGCCCCGGCCGTCGCCTCCGCCGGCTCGGTCGCCGGGATCACCCGAAGGCCGAGGCGGGCGGACATCCGGGCGGCGAAGTCGGCCCGGCGGTCGGGATTGGGGCTGAAGACCCGGACCTCCCGAAGCTTCCGGGTCGCGGCCAGGGCTACGAGCTGGGCTTCGGCCTGCCGGCCGCTTCCGTAAATTGCGACCCGGTCGGCGTCGGGTCGGGCCAGGTACCGAACGGCCAGGGCCCCGGCTGCCCCGGTCCGCAGGCGACCGAGGTGGTCGGCCTGAATCACGGCCCGGAGCTCCCCGGTCAGACCGTCAAAGAGGAGGCAGTGAAATCGCTCGGCGCCGGGAAAGATGGTGTAGGCCTTGAAGCCGAGCCAGCCCGGGACCGCCCCGGCCTTCAGGTGGAAGAGGCCCCGTTCGGTCCGGACCTGCTGACGGGGCAGGCTCACGGCCCGACCCAGGCCCTGGTCCTTGAGGACAGCCTCCAAGACGGCAATGGCCTCGTCGACCGTCAGCACTTTCAGGACGTCGGCTTCGGTCAGAAAAAGGGCCATGGGGCCAGGCTCAGTTTCAGGCGAGCAGTTTGAGGGCCTGTTCCAGCCGGCGCAGGACCCGCTCCCGTCCCAGGATTGCCATTGACTCGAACAGGGGCGGGGTCACGGTCCGGCCGGTGACGGCGACCCGGATGGCCATAAAGAGGTTGCCGGCCTTTACGCCAAGCTCCTCGGCCAGGGTCCGCATGGCTGCCTCGAGGGTCGGGGCCTCGAAATCGGGCAGGGCCGAGAGCCGCCTCAGGGCTTCGGCCAGGGCCTTGCGGGTCACGTCCCGGTCAAGGCCCTTCGCAACCAGGAGGGCCGGGTCGTAACGGAGCTCCTCGACGAAGAAGGGCTCAATCAGGGGCGTCGCCTCTGTAAGAAGCTTAATCCGCTCGTGAATCAAGGGCACGAGCCGCCGGACAAGACCCCGGTCAATGGGCCGGGAGACCTCGGGGGGAAGGTCCCGCTCCAGGAAGGGCACAAGCCGTTCGGCGAGGTCGTCGGGCGAAAGGCGGCGGATGTGGACGCCGTTAAGCCAGAGGAGCTTTTCGGGGTCGAAAATCGCCGGGTTTGTGCCGATCCGGAGCAGGTCAAAGGCCCGGATAAGCTCGTCAGGGCTGAAGACCTCGTTCTCGTCCTCGGACGACCAGCCCAGCAGGGCCAGGTAGTTAACAACAGCCTCCGGCAGGTAGCCCTGCTCCCGGTATTCGAGCACCGGCATCGCCCCATGGCGCTTGCTCAGCCTGGACCGGTCCTTGCCCAGGACGGTGGGCGTGTGGACCCAGATAGGCACCTCCCAGCCAAAGGCCCGGTAGAGGAGGACGTGTCTCGGGGCCGACGGAATCCACTCGTCCCCCCGAATGACGTGAGTTATCCGCATGTAGTGGTCGTCGACAACCACCGCCAGGTGGTAGGTCGGGTAGCCGTCGGA
>JAUQQI010000263.1 GCA_030549955.1 Chloroflexota bacterium | reverse complement strand
AGGAGAAGGTCGCGGGTTCAAATCCCGTCTTCCGCTCCGGCCGGGCCGGCCCCAAGCCGGCCCGGTTCAATCTCTCCGAAGTTCCCGGCCGCCAGCTTGAAGGTGACGGCATAAGCTTCCTCATAGGCCCGCTGGAGCAGGGCCAGACTCAGCAGGCCCCGCCGGACCGCCGCCTCCAGGTCATCCGCATCGACGATGCGCACCGTGCCGTCCGGCTGCTGGACAATATCCAGCTCCAGGTCCACATAGACAGCCCGGTCGGGGAAAACCTCAACCGGCGTGTTCAGGTTAACGACCTCGCCGACAAATGTCCCGTCCTGCCGGTAATAGAGCCGCCGGGCCCACCATTCCCCAGCCGGGAGGACAACGAGTCCCCAGTCACCCGGCAGGATTGGCTCGTCCAGGCTATCAAAAAGCCTGCCCGGCCTGAAGCGGCGCCGAACTACAACCCTCCCCTCACTGGCCCGGTCAACGGTGCCCCTAAGCCGGATGACCCGGCCCCCGCCTTTGAGGTGGAAAATCGTGAATTCCCGGCCGGGTTCGAGCCGGGACCAGACGAGCTCCCCTTCCAGCTTACGGAAGAGTCGAGCCCCTTCGGCCAAATCGGCCACTTCCGGTGGTTGAACTCCGAGGGTTCGAAGGCGGTAGTAGCCCGGGATCGTTGGGGCGTACCTGGACCTCAGGCCGTCAAAATACTGCTTGACCGGCAGGGGGAAGAAGGCGACGTAGCCCGAGTCTCCCCGCCAGAAAACGGCAAAGGGCAGTTTCCGGCGCAAAACCTGGACGACCCGACGGACGGTCTCTTCCCGGCCCTGGATAATAACCCCCTCATGGTCGGGCAGGTCGTCGACCCGCGCCTGTCCCGGCCCGGGATGGTCGGGCAGGCCAAACCGGGCCCGGATTGTGGGGGAAGGTCGGGCGATGGCGAAGACGGCACCGAGAAGCAGGGCCGTCAGGGCCGTCGTGTAAACTCCCCGGACCTCGACGCTAGCCTGGCTTTCGAAAGCCCACGCCCCGGACCCGAACGTTCCGCCCATCGAGGAATGCCTCGGCCCCGAGAATCTCCCTGACCAGCCAGCAGGCCGTTTCCAGGTGGTCCGTCACCTGCGGCGCGATGTAGCAGGTTTCGCCTTCGGCCAGCGCCCCGAACAGCACAAGCTGGTCGGCCAGGTGGCGGTCAACGGTGGCGCCCGACCGCAGGTCGGCCAGGAGGGTCTCGGCCACGTAGTCGCCGACCTCCTCCGAACTGCGCCGGAGCTCGCCGGAGCGGTCGGCTCCGAAAATGCAGCCCGTATCCGTTTCGGCGAAGACCACGAGCCCGGCTCCGGCCTGGGCGGCCGTCTCGTCGTAAATAACCTCGACCTCGGGGTTCAAGCCGGCCGCCTTCAGCCGATCCCGGCACCGGGTCGCCATCCGGTCCGAAACCCGCCGCGCCCGCAGGTGGGATGAAACGGCCAGGCCCCAAATCCGCACCACCCGGCCAGGGTCCGGCAGGCTCAGGGGCTTGAGCGGCCCTTCAACCGGCCAGACCCTCAGCTCGATGAGGCCGCCGCCAGTGGGCACGTAGCCGGGCCGCAGGACCTCGAGCTCCGCCCGGAGGCCCATTCGCCGCAGGAGAGTGAGGAGCGCGTATTTAAAGTGGTAGGCCGACGGCGCAAAGTCCTGGAAGGTGCCGCCCCGGATTCGAAATATGCTCGGACCGTCAGCGAAGGCCGCCACCGGCAGGACCGTGTACGCGACCAGGGTTGCCGACCCGGCTCCCAGGTCGAAGAAGTACTCACCGCCGTCAATCCGCCCCGACGGCTCGAAGTCAAAGGCCTTTGAGCCGACGCTGGCGCCCTGCAGTCGGCCGCCGGTAAGCCGCGCCACCGCCTCCACCGCCCCAAGGTGCTGCTGGCGCAGGCCGGGATTTTTCCGGGCCGCCCGAACATTGTAGATATGCAGGGGCCGCCCGGAAAGCCCGGCCAGGGCGACCGCCGTCCGGACGATGGTTCCGCTGCCGGACCCCCGGCCGCCGTCGATGACGATCCGGTCGGAGGTTAGCGCCTTGCCCAACCGAGCCACCCCCCGACTATTTTACGCCGCCCGGCCGAGACTCGAAGATGGCTCCCAAAAACTCCAGGATTACCTGGCATGCGACCAGGGCCGTATGGCCCCCTGGTACGTCGAGCATGGGGTTGAGCTCAACCAGGTCGAAACCGACAACCCGGTGGCGGGTCGCCAGTGCCTCCAGAATCTCGCGCAGCTCCGCGAAGCTGAATCCATCGGGTTCGGCCGAGGCACAGCCGGGCACCAGGGGCAGGTCGAGCACATCCAGGTCGATGGTTACGTAGATGGGCCGGTCAGTCGGAACCGCGGCCGCGACCCCGCCGGGTCCCAGGGTGGTGGCCTCCCAGCGGGTGATGACCCGGTTGCCCCGGGCCAGGGAGTCGTTCAAGTCAGATTCGGCCGTGCGCAGACTCCGGATCCCGACCTGGAAAATCCGGCCGACGTGGGCCATCTGCCCGATTAGGCGCATGGGATTCCCATTTCCGTAGCGGACGCCCTGGGCGACCGGTCGGTAGTCCAGGTGGGCGTCGAGCTGGACAACGTGGACCGGCTCGGCAATGCCGGCAACGACCGCCGAGGTGATCGCGTGGTCGCCGCCGAGAACAACCGGCATGATGCCCTGCCCGCAAACCGTCTTTACGGCGGCCGTAATATTTTCGAAGGTGAGTTCCGGCGTCCCGTAAACGATATCCACGTCCCCGGCATCGACGAGCCGGACGTCGGCAAGGCGGCGGCGTCCGAGCCGGAGGTCGTAGACTCCCCGCTGGGTCCGGGCGGCCCCGAATCCGGCGAACCTGACTGACTGCTCCCGGATTGCCCGGGGGCCGAACCGGGCCCCGGGCTTCCAGGGCGACCCCTCGTCATAGGGCACCCCGAGGATGGCCACGTCGGCATCAAGGCGGTGGAGGTCAGCGGCCAGCGGGGCCCGAAGAAAGGTCGGTATCCCGGTAAAGGGCAGGCTGATGGGCTCCAAGGTTCTTACCCCCTTTAAACGTTCCGGAGGGTCGGGTCAAGGACGTCCCGGACCCAGTCGCCAATCCGGTTCACGGCCATCGTAGTCAGCATGAGGACAATGCCGGGAAAGACTGAGACCCACCAGCGGCCGATGATGAGATACTCCCGGCCCTCACCGATCATCTGGCCCCACGAAGGCGTCGGCGGCTGAACACCCAGCCCCAGGAAAGAAAGGGTGGATTCCAGGACGATGGTGCGGGCCAGGTCCAGGGTTGCGACGACAATGAGGGGCGAGAGGGTATTCGGCAGGAGGTGGCGGAAGAGAATTCGGAGGTCACTGCCGCCCAGGGCCCGGACGGCCTCGATAAACTCCTTCTGCTTGAGGCTCATCACCTGGGCCCGGGCGATCCGGGCGTAGGTTACCCAGCCGCTCAGGCCGACCACCAGGATCAGGTTTTCAAGACTGGGCCCGAGGACCGCGACAATCGCAATGGCCAGCAGAACGAGGGGAAACGCAAGCTGAATATCGGCCACCGTCATGATTATTTCATCAGCAACCCGGCCGGCGTAGCCGGCGACGAGGCCGAGCAGACTGCCCAGAAGCCCCCCGATCATTACCGCGGTGAAACCGACGAGCAGCGAAATCCTCGACCCAAAGAGGATGCGGGAGAGAATATCCCGACCGAGCTGGTCGGTTCCCAGGATGGCCCCGGTGGTTCCCCCGAGCCAGAAGGGGGCATCAAGCCGGCCCCGAAGGCTCTGACGGTAGGGGTCCGCCGGGACGAGGTAATCGGCCAGGACCGCTGAGAGGACGAGAGCCACCAGGAAGCAGATAAAAAATGCCACCGGCAGCGGCACCCGGGCGACACGACGCCGGGCGGGCCGCCTCGGCAGGAGAAGCCCGGCGCGAACGGCCCGCTCAGTACCCATCAGCGGCTACTCATACCGGATTCTCGGGTCGAGGACAGCGTAGAGGACATCGACGGCGAGATTGACCGCAACAAAGGCCACCGCCGCGAGGAAGACGGTCGCCTGAACGACCGGGTAATCCCGGTTGAAGATCGACTGAATCGCCAGCCGGCCAATGCCGGGCCAGGCGAAGATGGTCTCGGTCACCACGGCCCCGCCCAGCAGGGTTCCGAACTGGAGGCCCATGATCGTCACGACCGGGATGAGGGCGTTCCGGAAGCCGTGCCGGAGGACCACGGTCGCCTCCCGGAGCCCCTTTGCGCGGGCGGTCCGGACATAATCCTGCGATAGCACCTCGAGCATGGCCGAGCGGGTCAGCCGGGCAATGGACGCCATCGCGAAGGCCCCGAGGGTTACCGCCGGCATGACAAGGTGGGCTGGGGTACCTGTCCCGCCGATAGGCAGAAGGGGGAACCACACCGCAAAAACGAGCAGGAGGAGGATGCCCAGAAAGAAGGTCGGGACCGACTGGCCGAGGAGGGCGAGAAGCATTCCAAGGTGGTCGTAAAGGGTGTAGCGCCGGACGGCCGCGAGGATGCCGACCGGGACCGCGACCATGACCGCCAGGGCGAAGGCCGTCACCGCCAGCTGGAGGGTGGCGGGAATCCGCTCCAGGGCCACAGCGAAGGCCGGCTGGCGGAAGTGAATCGACTGGCCGAAGTCGCCCCGAACCGCGTTCCGGAGAAAGACCAGGTACTGGACCCAGAGGGGCTGGTCAAGACCCATTTCCCGCCGGACCCGGAAAACCTCGGCGGTGGGCGCATCCGGCGGCAAGATTAAGACGATGGGGTCGCCGGAAAGGCGCATCACGACGAAAACTATCGTCGAAATTCCCCAGAGGACCACAAGGGTCCTCAAAAGCCTGCGGAAAAGGAAGGCTCGCAGCGCCGGCTCCTTCCGAAAACCAGGTTTTGCAGTTGCAGTTTAGGGAAGCCGCAGGCCGCCGTCAAGCCGGCGCGCCGGGATCTTACTGGCCGGCAGACCGGCTTGCGAATACCAGGTCCAGAGGATCGCCGCGCCGGAGGACGTAAGCCGGGATTCCGGCCGCGGTCAGGGCGCCAAGGGCAACCAGCGGGCTGTGGTAGGCCCCGAAGCTGCTGGCGTCAAGCAGGACGGCCACCGGCCGGACGCCTCGCCTGACCTGAAGGCTCAGGCTCTCGACCCAGGCGTCGCTTCCCGACGGCGTGATAACGACCAGGGTCGTATTTCGCCCGAACCGGGCCGACTCCGTCAGAACTTGCTCGGCCAGGGGCACACGCCCGAGGGCCCGGACCACGGCCAGGGTCTCGAGGACCTTCAGGAGCTGCCGGACGCCCCGGTCAGCCGGAACGACCTCGTGGGTCTGTCCGAAGGCGATGAGGCCGACCGACCAGTTCCGGTCAAGCAGGGCCTTGGCCACCGAACCTGCAAGGGTCACACCGTACTCTTCGGTCGACTCCGGCCCGAGGCCTGCCTGGACCGCCGCCTGAAGGTCGAGCAAGATCCAGACGTCGCTCAGCGGGTCCAGCTCGAACTCCTTGACGGCCAGCCGACCAAGCCGGGCGGTTGTCGGCCAGTGAATCCGGTTATAGCTGTCGCCGGGCTGGTAATCCCGAACCCCGGCGGCGACCGGGGTAACCTGGTGGGTTCGGCGGCGGGTTCGGACCTCGCCTGAAAGCTCCCCGCCGGGGAGGTCGAACTCCCTCAGCTGGACGACCCGGGGATAAACGATGAGGGTCTGGGGCTCGCCAAGGGTCACCTCCCGGGGGAAGAGGCCGAAGGGGTCGCCGGTCCGGACGACCACGGGGCCCAGGTTGAATCGGCCCCGCTGCCGGCAAACCGTTTCAGCCCGCCAGGCCCGGTGGGCGCCGGAAAGGAGGCTGAAGGCCTGGCTGAGCTGATGGCCGGGCAGGTCTGACAGGTCGTGGACCTCAACCCAGGGCTTGGGGAGGGGCCCGGTGTTGCGGACGGTCAGGCGTTCAAGGAGGCGCTCACCAACCTGGGCCCGGGTCGTGCTCGTCGTCCGCTCAACTTCGAGCCACCGGACATTCGCCCACGACCACACATACCCGACGATAAGGACGAAGGCAAGGGCGTAGGCCAGCCGGTAAAGGAGAACATAGTTAAGGGCCAGGGCCGCCAGGACGGCGACTACGAGGAGGGCAACAACCGTCCAGCTTCGCACGGTCTGATTCGGGCTAGCGACCCACCCGGGCGCCGGGGACCGGTACCGATTCGAGGACCTCTTTCAAGATGGTCCGGGCGGTAACATTGCGGACCCGGGCCGAAGGGTTGATGATGATCCGGTGGCCCAGGACATGGGGGGCCAGAAACTTCACATCATCCGGGAGGACGTAATCCCGGCCGCGCAGGAGTGCCAAGGCCTGTCCGGTCCGCTGGAGTCCCAGGGAGCCCCGGGGCGACGCCCCAAGGTAAACGTCCGGATGCTTCCGGGTCGCCTCAACGACCGAAACGATGTATTGTTTGACCAGCGGGTCGACGTAGACCTCCTTGACCCGTTCCTGAAGCTCCAGCAGTTCGTCCGTATCGACGACCTGCCCGATCTCTTCGATCGGGTGGACATGCTGCTGGCGGTCAAGGATTTTTATCTCATCGGCCCGGCTCGGATAGCCCAGCGAAATCCGCATCAAAAACCGGTCGAGCTGGGCCTCGGGCAAGGGGAAGGTTCCCTCGTACTCGATGGGGTTCTGGGTTGCCATGACCAGGAACGGCCGGGGCATCGGGTAAGTCCGGCCATCCACCGTAACCTGGCGCTCTTCCATGCACTCCAGCAGGGCGGCCTGGGTCCGGGGGGTCGCCCGATTAATCTCGTCGGCCAGGACGATCTGGGCCATCACCGGCCCCGGCCGGAACTCAAACTCGCCGGTCTTCTGGTTGTAAACCGAGACGCCTGTTATGTCCGATGGCAGGAGGTCCGGGGTAAACTGGATCCGCCTGAAACTGCAACCAAGGGATTTTGCGATGGCCTTGGCGAGGACGGTCTTACCGACCCCGGGGACGTCTTCAATCAGCAGGTGGCCCTGA
>JAUQQI010000244.1 GCA_030549955.1 Chloroflexota bacterium | reverse complement strand
GAGATCCTAGGTTCTGAACAGTTCTGAGGTCAGGAGCAAAACCGCATGCCCCGAACGAAGTCGGCCATCAAGCAGCTGCGCAAGAGCGAAAAGCGGCGCCTGCGCAACCAGAGCTACAAATCCCGGGTCAAGACTTATATTAAAAAAGCCCTGGCGGCCATCCAGTCCGGGACGCAGGCGGCCGCCCAGGCCGCCGTCCAGGAGGCCATCAGCATCATCGACCGGACCGCCGAACGGGGGGTCTTTCACCGGAACAAGGCCGCCCGGCTCAAGTCCCGGCTGATGGCGAAGTTCAACGCCGCCTTTGGCCGCTGACCCTGTGGGCCGGGTTCTGCCCTTTATCGGCCTCCGCTACGACCCCGACCGGGTTGGCGGCCTTGACCGGGTGGTGGCGCCCCCCTACGACATAATTCGGCCCGAGCAGGCCCCCGAGTTTTTCAACCGCAGTCCCTATAACATCACCCGCATCGAGCTCGCCCGACTGCTTCATCCCGAAGCGCCAGCCCCCTACGAGCTGGCCGCCGCCGAGCTTCGCCGCTGGCAGGCCGACGGCATCCTCCGGCCGGACCCCGCACCGGCCTTTTACGTCTACACCCTGACCTTTGAGCACGGTGGGCGTCGGTTCGACCGGGTCGGGCTGGTTGGAATGGTCCGGCTCGCCGAACCGACCGACGGCTCGGTCCTGGCCCATGAACGGACCGTTCCGGCCACCGTTGCCGACCGCCTGGAGCTGCTGCGGGCCACCCGTACCGCCACGAGCCCCCTGTTCGGCCTCGTTCTGGACGACGGAGCCTTTGGGGCCGAGCTCCGCCGGGCCGCCGGCCGGAGCCAGCCGGCGGCCGAAGTTGCCGATGAAGCCGGCGTTCACCGCCTGGGCATTCTTGCTGACCCCCAGGTTGTCGGCGGCCTGGTCGGCCTCCTGAGGAACGCCCGGGTTCTCGTGGCCGACGGCCACCACCGCTACCGGGCGGCCGGCCTATTCCGGGAAGAAAACCGGGAGCGCCTTGGGGACCGACCCCGGGCGGCCTGGAATTACGCCCTGATGGTCCTCTATCCGGTGGGGGACCCGAGCCTGGTAATTCTGCCAACCCACCGGCTCGTGCCGGCCGGCCCGGACCCGGCCGGGGTTTTTCAACGCCTTGAAGCCTGGTTTGAGGTCCGGCCATTCCCGAGGACGCCCACCGACCTCCTGGCCCAGCTTAAGACATCGGCCCGGCCGGCTTTCGGGCTCTACGGGCCGACGGGCCTTTATCTTCTCGTCCTGAAGCCGGACGCGGACCTTGCCTGGCCGTCTGATCGGCCCGCGGCCTGGCGGGAGGTCGACGTGGGAATTGCCCAGGTACTGATTATTGAGCAGGCGTTTGGGGTTGACGACCCCGGTAAGCTGGGCTACACCCGGGACCTGGCAGAAGCCGTCGGCCGGGTCGAGGCCGGCCGCTACGGGTGGGCCGTGCTCCTGCGGGCGCCGACGCCGGCCCAGGTCATGGCCCTGGCCCGGGCCGGGGTCGAAATGCCCCCGAAATCGACCTATTTCTACCCGAAGCCCCTCTCAGGCCTGGTCCTCGCCGGCCTCGACCAGGAACTTCGGTGAATATTCTCAGGGTGGGGGAGGGGTCTAACATGGCCGACGAGATTCGGGGTATCCACCACGTGACGGCCATCGCCGCCGACGCGAACCGCAACATCGAATTCTACACGCAGCTGCTCGGCCTCCGGCTGGTCAAGGTCACGGTCAACTTCGACGACCCGACGGCCTACCACCTTTACTACGGCGACGCCCTGGGCCGGCCCGGTACGATTATCACCTTCTTTGTCTGGCCCGACATGCCGCCCGGGCGCCGGGGCGCCGGTCAGGTTACGGCCGTCGGCTTTTCGGTGCCCCCCGGCAGCCTCAACTACTGGCGGGGGCGGTTTGAGGCCCACCCGGCGATTCGACGAAAGGGTGCTTACGCTTTATAACCCCGACGGCCTCCGGCTCGAGCCTGTTGCCGGTCCCGCCCGGGAAAACCGGAAGCCCTGGACCGGTGGGCCGGTCCCGGCCGAACACGCCATCCGCGGCCTTTACGGCGTCACCCTCACCGAGGCGGTTACCGAGCCGACGGCCGGGCTGCTAACCCAGGTGATGGGCTTCCGCCTTGAGGCGGCCGGGGCCGGCCGCTACCGTTATGCGACGGGCCCCGGTGGGCCGGGTGCCGCGGTTGACATCGAGGTCCGCCGGGATCTGGCTCCGGGGCGGGTCGCGGTGGGCACCGTCCACCACGTTGCCTGGCGAAACCGGCTCCTGGCCGCCGGCTGCCAGGTGACCCCCGTGCGTGACCGGCTCTATTTCCACTCGTTCTACTTCTTCTTCGAGCCGGGCGGGGTCCTTTTCGAGGTTGCCACCGACCCGCCCGGATTCACCGTGGCTGAGACGGCCAACAGCCTGGGTAGCGGCCTGCGGCTGCCGCCATGGCTTGAGGCGGTCCCAGCACCCCCCAGCCGGTCGGTTAAACCGACCCGGAGGCCCTGACCGCCAATTTATCAAATTATGTCAAGACTCTGCGGGTTGCCGGGGCGGCCCGGTTCCCGGTATAATGCTGGCTGGTGGCCCCAGGTACGGGTCCTCCCAGCTGACCCTTTAGCTTGCGGTGGTCGATAATGTATGCCGTCATTGAAACCGGAGGGAAGCAGTACCGGGTCCAGCCCGGGGATACTGTCCTTGTAGAGCGTCTGGATGTCCCGGTCGGCAGCCAGGTGGAGCTGGACCGGGTACTTTTGGTGGTCCCCGATTCCGGTCCGCCGGTGGTCGGTCGGCCGCTGGTGGCCGGGGCGCGGGTTCGGGCCCGGGTTATTGCCCAGGAGAAGGGTCGAAAGATTATCGTGTTCAAGTTCAAGGCGAAGACCCGCTACCGGCGCAAGCAGGGTCACCGCCAGCGTTACACCCGGCTTGCGGTTGAAGAAATCCAGGTTAGTGAGGTGAAAGCCAATGGCCCATAAGAAGGGTGGCGGAAGCACCCGTAACGGCCGCGACAGTATCGCCAAGCGGCTGGGCGTTAAGCGGTTTGACGGCCAGTTTGTCCGGGCCGGCGAGGTTCTGGTCCGTCAGCGGGGAACGCGCATCGTTCCGGGCCGGAATGTCGGCCTCGGGCGGGATGATACCCTCTTCGCCCTGAAAGACGGCATTGTGAAGTTCGACTTCCAGGCCCGGGACAAGAAGCGGGTCAATGTGCTTCCGGCGCCGGCGACGGTGCAGGTATGAAGCCGAAGATTCATCCCGAGTACTACCCCAATGCCCAGGTTATCTGCGCCTGCGGCAACACCTTCACCACCGGCTCGACAAAGCCGGTTCTCCGGGTCGAGGTCTGCAGCCGGTGCCACCCCTTCTTCACCGGCGAGCAGCGGATCGTTGACACGGCCGGTCGGGTCGAGCGGTTCCTGCGTCGCTACGGCCGCGAGCCGGAAGCGCAGGCCGAGGGTACGGGCGGATAGCCGCAGGCCCGCGGGCCCGGCTTAATGGCCGCTGAACCGCGCCCCAGGCCCTTTTTTTACGGTGGGCAGGCCCTCATTGAGGGCGTTATGATTCGGGGCCGAACCCACTACGCCGTTGCGGTTCGGCGGCCGGACGGGACAATTTTCATTCGGGCCGAGCCCCTCAACTCCTTTATCGCCACGAGCCGCTGGGCTCGCCTCCCGTTCATCCGGGGTATCTTTGTCCTTTACGACACCCTCTACCTCGGTATCAAGGCCCTCACCCTCTCGGCGGCGGTGGCCGCCGGCGAGCAGGCCGAAGTGGCGTCCACGGTGGTCTGGCCGGTATTAATCACTTCCCTGGCCGTCGCCCTGGCAGCCTTCTTCATGGGGCCGGCCCTCCTCGCCCACTGGCTTGCGGCCGTCCTGCCAGACCCGGTCCTGCTTAACCTGGCCGAGGGGATTGTCCGCCTCGGCCTGCTCATCGGCTACATTGCCGCCATCGGCCGGCTTCCCGAAATCCGGCGGGTCTTCGCCTACCATGGGGCCGAGCACCAGGCGGTCCATGCCTTTGAGGCGGGTGTCCCCCTCGAACCGGAGCTGGCAGGTCAATTCCCGACCGCCCACCCCCGGTGCGGGACTGCCTTCCTGCTGACGGTGATGGTCATTGCGGTCTTCGTTTTTGCCTGGCTGGGCGACCCGCCCCTCCTTCTCCGGCTCCTCTCCCGGGTTGTCCTGGTTCCGGTCATCGCGGCGGTGGCCTACGAGGTGATCCGGTTCGGCGCGGCCCACCCTGGAAACCCGGTCGTCCGGCTTCTGGTGGTCAATCCGGGCCTCTGGCTCCAGCAGCTCACGACGCGCCGGCCGAAGCCGGACCAGGTTGAGGTTGCCCTGGCGGCCCTGCGGGCCGCCCTGCGGGCCGACGGCGTTGCTGACCGGAGCTAATCGGCCCGGTAGCCGAGGCGGACGAGGAGTCGGCGGGGGTTTTCCTCCAGGACAGCCGCCAGTTCGTCCGGTTCAAGCCCGGCCCCGAGCCCAACCTTCCGGGCGAACTCGGGGGTCAGGAGGTCACCAGGGTCGTGGGTATCGGAATTCACCAAGAGCCGGGCCCCCGTCCGGCGGGCCATCTGGACCACGTGCCCGTTGGCGAGCGAGTGGCCCCGGCGCGCCGAGATTTCGAGGAAGACGCCGTTCGCGGCCGCGATGGCGGCCTCCTCTTCGGTCAGAAGGCCAGGATGACCGAGGATGTCCACGTCCGGACAGCTCACGGCGGCCCGGTTCGTTCCGGGAATGACCGGCTCCACCGGTGTCTCGCCGTGGACAACGACCAGGGCACCCAGCGCCTTGGCCCGGCGGGCCAGTTCGGGGATCGCGGCCGGCGGCAGGTGGGTCAGCTCCACCCCGGGGATGGCCAGGATGCCCCATTCCCGCCTTACAAGTTCGCAGTCGGCTTTTAGCTGTTCGATAAGCCGCTCCAGGTTGCCCGGGCCGGCGTGGTCGGTGATGGCGATGGCCCGGTAGCCGCGGGCCGCGGCCCGCCGGACCAGCTCGACCGGGGACAGGGACCCGTCGGAATAGAAGGTATGGGCCTGAAAATCGTGAACCAGTCCTAACCCCCGAGGGTGACAGTTACGGTCTGCTCCTGGCCCCGGCGCCAGACCCGAATCTCCAGTTTATCGCCCGGCCGCTTGGACCTCAGGATAGCCATCAGGTCCGATGCGGTCCGGACGGTCTGGCCGCCGGCCCCAACGATTATATCACCCGGCTGGATGCCGGCCTGGTCGGCGGGACCGCCCGGAACGACGGAAACCACCGGTACTCCCGTCGGGATGCGGTAGACCCGGGCCAGAAACGGGTCGATGGTTTCGCCGAGGGTGACCCCGAGGAAAGGCTGGGCCGGGCCGGCGGGGGGTCCACCCGCCGCCTGCGACCATTGCCGGAGGCGCTGCTTGGCGGTATTGACCGGCACCGCGAAGGCGATCCCTTCAGCCTTCTCCCCAAAGGTCGGGTCGATAGCGGCGGCCGTATTGATCCCGACCACCTCCCCCCGGAGGTTGACCAGGGGGCCGCCGCTGTTGCCCGGGTTAATCGGGGCGCTGGTCTGGATCATGTTCTCCAGGGCCCGTCCCCCGGCCCCGCCCCGAACATTCCGGTTGGTGGCGCTGACCACCCCAAAGGTGACCGTGCGATAGTATCCCAGGGGATTTCCGATGGCGATGACGAACTGCCCGGGTTTGAGCTGGTCAGAATCGCCCAGGGTTGCGGCCGGAAGCCCCTGGGCATCGATTTTTACGAGGGCCAGGTCGACCGAATCGTCCGCCGCGACGACCCGGCCCCGAAAGGACCGGCCGTCGGGAAGACCAACGGCCAGCAGGCGGCTGCCGGCAACGACGTGGGCGTTGGTGAGAATTTGCCCGTCCTCGGAGACGATAATTCCTGAGCCGAGGCCGCCCTGGTCGGTCCCGATGCTGACAACCGAGGGCGATGTGCGCTCCACGGCGTTAATGACGGCCTGCTCCAAATCGGCGGCCCCAGCCGGCACCTGAGCCGGCTGGCCTGCCGTCGGCGGGGGCGGGTAGGCGGCCGGGGTCGGCGTTGGTTCAGTCCGGCCCGGCAACGAGCATCCGCCGAAAAAGAGAGAAAAGGTCAGCAGCCAGACGAGCAATGCCTTTCGCATCGGTTGTAGCCCTCCGGGCGGCTTACTGGATGGGGGTTTCCCGCTCGTCCCGCCGGGCGCCGTCTTCAGCCACGGGGGTCGAGGGTGCCCCGAGGGGCGCGGTATTCGGGAGCGGAATATCAGCGGACTCGACGGTTGGGGCCGGTGAGCCTTGCTGCTCAACCGGTAGGACTTCCGCCGCCGGGTCGCTGGCCGGAGTCGGCTGGGGCTCCGGGGTGGGAGTTCCGGTGGGCCAGGACGGCCGATACTCGGCTTCGGCAGCCGGCGTCCGCGGGGGCTCCCGCTCGGCCTCCTCGAGCTCGCGCATCACCTCGGCCGCCAGCCGGCTGTAGGTTGCCCGAAATTCCCGAATGAACCGTCCGGTTTTGATGGCGACCTCGGGCAGCCGTTCGGGACCGAGGACAATCAGCCCGACCACGAGCAGCATTAGCAGTTCCAGGGGTCCGACGCCAAAAAAGTCCATCTCACCTTGATAATAGCCCCTGGTCCAGCCCAAGTCAACCGCTGACCGGGAGTGGCTCCGCCCCAGAGGTGAAGGACTGGGTTTAGGCTCGCCCTGGTTTTGATGAGCCTACCCACCGGCCGCTTGAGGTGAAACCGGCGGCACCCGTGCGTAGCAAGAGTTACGATAACTTCGACGGTAGCTTAAGCCAGGCAAACAATGCTAGAAATCCCGGCGATATGCCGACCCCGCTTGGCGGGCGCCCAGCCCCCCTTCGGGGGTGCCGACGAGCCGGTCTGAGACCGCCCGGACGCCCCCTTTTGCCGACTCCAGCATCAAGCGGCCAAAGGCCGCTAAGCCACTCAATCACCCCGGTACGCCTCAACGGCAGCCACTCTGGCCCGGGCAGCCGGTGCCTGAATGTCCTGAGCGATGAATGACAGGCCGGGTCCTGTCCTCGGGCCCGGCCCGTCGCCTGCGTCGACGGGGTCCGACAGGTGTCCCCTGAGCGACAAGCTTAAGGAAAGCCCCTGCCCATTCCAACACCTAGGGCGTAGACCCCCCC
>JAUQQI010000248.1 GCA_030549955.1 Chloroflexota bacterium | reverse complement strand
GGACCCCGGTGAAAGCGTCGGCGGCCGTTGTCCTTGAGCCGACCCGGTTTGAGGCCGCCATTGCCCAGGCCGGCTATATTGAAATCGAGTTAACGGTCCGCGGCCGGTCGGGCCACGGGGTGTTCCCGGACCGGCTCGAAAACGCCATAATTGCCGCCTTCAACACGTTCGACGAGCTGCGCCGTCTGCCGCTGGCCGCGGCAACCCATTCCCTTATCCCCGGAACCTGGCTCAACCCGGGCCGGGTCGAGGGCGGGGCCGGCCCCATGGTTGTTCCCTGGGAATGCCGGCTCGAGGTTGATATCGGGGTTCTGCCACCCTGGACTGCTGCCGCCGCCATCGCCGAGCTTTCGGCCTGGGCTGAAAGCCGGGGCCTCGGGTTCCGGGTCCTTGACCAGAGCGACCCGTTTGAGCTGGACCCCAACCAGCCGGTCGTCCGTAAGCTGCTGGCGGCGGCTGCCGAGGTCCTCGGCCGGCCTCCGGCCCTGACGGGCTACCGGGCCTGGACCGACGCCGAGAACCTGAACGGCCGGGGAATTCCGTCCGTCATTTTCGGGGCGGGCGACCTGGTCCACGCCCACTCGGCCGAGGAATGGGTCAGCCTGGCAGACCTGGAGGCCCTCAGCCGGATCCTGGTCCGGCTTGTTGAGGATTGGTCAGGTCCTTGACCATCCGGACCCAGATCCGCCACTGGCCGACCCGCTTGAACCCGAACTTTTCGTAAAGTCTTATGGCCCGCTCGTTGCGTTCCCCGACCCAGAGGTCGAGCTTGTCCCGACCGGCCTGCCGGGCATATTCTTCGGCCAGCTCGAGGAGCTTCCGGCCAATTCCCCGGCCCTGGTAGTCGGGATGGACAACCAGCTCGTGGAGCTCGGCCATGAGGTCTCCCCGCCAGTCGTACCACTCGCCGTGAACGGCGGCGAAGGCGACCGGGCGGCTGTCTTCAAAGACGACAAAGAAGCCCTTCGGGTCGCCCCGATAGAGCCAGTTGAGGTAGCCTTCAACTTCCCCTGGCCGGGCTTCGGCGTACTCGGGCAGGTCCCGGTAGGCGAGCTCATAGACCTCGGCCAGCTTCGGCAGGAGGCGGCGAAACTGACGGCTGCTCGGAACGACCACCTGCATCGACGGTGTATACTTTAAAATAGGGTCCGTGGAGGTTGGGGTTCAAGGGTTAACCCCATTTTTTTCGGACCGATAAATCTCAAACCACGAGGCGAGGTGGAAAAGGATGGAAACCTTGTTATGGCTCTTCCTCCTCGCCCTGGCACTGCTGGCTGGCGGAGCGGCCGGATTTTTCGGCCGTCAAATTATAACCGGTCGGAGGGTTCAAGCTGCGGAACAGGCGGCGAATCGGCTGATCGCCGAAGCCAGGGCGAAACAGAAAGAGATCTTACTTGAGGCCAAAGACGAATCGATCCGGATTCGGAACCAGGTTGAAGGCGAACTTCGGGAGCGTCGAGCCGAGCTCCAGCGCCAGGAACGGCGGCTGGCCCAGAAGGAAGAGAGCCTTGAGCGCCGGTCTGAGGCCCTGGAGCGCCGGGAACGGGCCCTCGCCCAGCGGGAGCGGGAGATTGAGGCCCTGCGGGCCCAGGCTGAACAGCTGGTTGCCCGGCAGCAGAAGGAGCTCGAGCGGGTTGCCGGGTTGGACCGGGATGAGGCCCGGCAGCTTCTCCTTCAGTCGGTCGAAGCCGAGGCCCGGGAGGAGGCCGCCCGGCTGGTGCGCCAGATCGAGCAGGAAGCCCGGGAGGAGGGCGAGCGGCGGGCCCGCAACATTCTGGCCACGGCGATGCAGCGGCTGGCGGCCGAGGTCACGTCGGAACTGACAGTTTCGGTCGTGCCCCTGCCAAACGAGGAGATGAAGGGCCGGATTATCGGCCGGGAGGGCCGCAACATCCGGGCCCTGGAGCAGGCCACCGGTGTGGACATTGTTATCGACGAAACGCCCGACTGCGTGACCCTGTCAGGCTTCGACCCGATCCGGCGGGAGGTTGCCCGGATCGCCCTGACCCGGCTTATAAACGACGGACGGATCCACCCGGCCCGCATTGAGGAGGTCGTGGCCAAGGCCCGACAGGAGCTCGAGGCAAGCCTGCTGGAGGACGGCCAGCAGGCCGCAGCCGAGGTCGGGGTTACCGGCCTGCCGCCCGAGGTCCTGCGGACCTTCGGCCGGCTCAAGTATCGCTACAGCTACGGGCAGAATGTCTATTATCACAGCATTGAGTGTGCCAAGCTGGCCGGCCTGATCGCCAGCGAAATCGGGGCGGACGTGGAGCTGGCCAAGAAGGGCGCCCTGCTCCACGACATTGGCAAGGCCCTCGACCAGGACTTTGAGGGTCCCCACGCCCTGGCCGGGGCCGAGTTCTGCCGAAAGCACGGGGTCTCCCCGAAGGTGGTGAACTGCATCGCCTCCCACCACGGGGATGAGGAGCCGGCCACTATCGAGGCAGTTATCGTCGCCATCGCCGACGCCGTCTCCGGCAGCCGACCCGGTGCCCGACGGGAATCCCTCGAGCACTACATCCGGCGAATTGAGGCCCTCGAGAAGATCGCCACCTCGTTTGAGGGGGTTGAAAAGGCCTACGCCATTCAGGCCGGCCGGGAAGTCCGGATTATCGTTAAGCCGGAGCAGGTGGACGACCTGACAACCATGCGCCTGGCCAGGGACATTGCCCGGCGCCTTGAGGAGAGCCTCGAATATCCGGGCCAGATCAAGGTCACCGTTATCCGCGGGACGCGGGCCGTCGACATCGCACGCTGATGCGAATCATGATGGTCGCCGACGTCGTCGGACGGCCGGGCCGGGAGGCTGTCCGGCACCTGGTGCCGTCCCTCCGTCGGGAGCACGGCATCGACCTGGTTATCGCAAACGGTGAAAACGCCGCCGGCGGTCGGGGACTGAGCCTCTCGACCGCCGGCGAGCTTTTCGAGGCCGGCGTCGACGTCATCACCCTGGGTAATCACGCCTGGGCTCAGCGGGACCTGGTCGCGAAACTCGACCGGCTTGACCGGGTTATCCGGCCCCTTAATTACCCGCCAGGTGCCCCTGGCCGGGGATACACAACCGTGGGCGGCGTCACCGTGGTGAACCTCATTGGCCGGGTGTTTATGGGCACCTATGACTGCCCGTTCCGGACCGCTGACGCCCTGCTGTCAGAGCTTGCGGGGTCGCGTATTATCATAGTAGATTTTCATGCTGAGGCAACGGCCGAGAAGATGGCCCTGGGCTGGTACCTGGCCGGCCGGGTATCGGCGGTCCTGGGGACCCACACCCATGTGGGCACGGTCGACACCCGGATTTTGCCCGGGGGCACGGCGTACGTGACCGATGTCGGGATGACGGGGCCGTGGAACTCGGTCATCGGCCATGAGGTGAAGAAAGCTGTGGAACGGTTCCTTACGTTGCGGCCCGTCAGCGCGGAAGTCGCCGAGGGACCGGTGGTCTTCAACTCGGTTGTGGTCGAAGTCGAAGACCGGACGGGCCAGGCTCAGGCGATCTGGCGGCTTGACCGGATTATCGGGGACTGACATCATAATTACACAGGGGGTAACATCCTGGCCAGGAGGTGCAAACCGTGCAAGTTCTAAAAGTCAAGGCAACGTCCAAACCAACGGCGGTCGCGGGGGCGATTGCAGGGGTCATTCGGGAGCAGGGCCGCGCTGAGGTTCAGGCCATCGGGGCTGGGGCGGTGAACCAGGCCATCAAGGCGGTCGCCATCGCCCGGGGCTACGTGGCCTCCAGCGGCATCGACCTCATCTGCATCCCGGCCTTCACCGATGTTATGATTAATGACGGCCCGCGGACGGCCATCAAGCTTATTGTCGAACCGAGGTAGATGGGAGAAATCGATTTACATTTACACACCACCGCTTCCGACGGCAGGCTGACTCCCCAGGACCTGGTTAAACTGGCGGCTGAGCTCGGCCTCAGGGTCATCGCCATCACCGACCACGATACGACCGACGGAGTCCGGCCGGCTCAGGCGGCGGCTGCCCGGTTCGCAAACCTGAGGCTGATTCCCGGCGTCGAGATGAGCGTCGACATTGCCGAGGCGGAGGTTCATCTCCTGGGCTACTGGGTCGACCTGGACAATCGGGAATTTCAGCAGCTCCTCGCCTGGTCCCGGGACGGTCGGGTCAACCGGGCCCACCGCATTCTCGAAAAGCTTGCCGAACTTGGGCTGCCGGTTGAGTGGGAGCGGGTCCGGGAGCTCGCCGGGGATGGGGCGGTCGGGCGGCCCCACATCGCCCAGGCCATGGTCGAGAAGGGCTACGTGGCCGACATTCGGGAGGCCTTTGACCTCTACCTGGGACGGGGGCGGCCGGCCTACGTTGAACGGGAGCGGCTAACCCCCGAGCAGGGTATTCGGTCCATCCTGGCGGTCGGCGGCCTGCCGGTGCTGGCCCACCCGGCCGATATTGCCGGCCTCGAGGAGCTTTTGCCGGGGTGGGTTGCGGCGGGGCTGGTTGGGATGGAGGTTTACTACGCCGGCTACACCCCGGACATTGTTGGCCGGCTTCAGGGTCTGGCCGACCAGCACGGCCTCATTGCCACCGGCGGAACCGACTACCACGGCTTCGGCACCCCCGATGAGGCTTTGCCCGGCTCGGTGGACGTTCCGCGGGAGGTGGTCGACCAGCTCATCAAGCGGCGCTTCCGGCTGGCGTCCTGATGGACATCGCTGACATATTAAAGGTCATTCCCCACCGGTACCCGTTCCTCCTGGTCGACCGAATTCTCGAGGTCGAACCAGGCCGGCGGGCGGTGGGCCTTAAACAGGTCACCATTAATGAGCCGTTCTTTCAGGGCCACTTTCCGGGCTACCCGATCATGCCCGGTGTGCTGATCGTTGAGGCCCTCGCCCAGGTCGGGGCTGTCGCCGTCCTGAGCCTGCCCGGGAACCGGGATAAACTCGCCCTTTTCGCCGGCATCGATAACTTCCGGTTCCGGCGACCAGTTGTGCCGGGCGATTCCCTGCGGCTGGAGGTGGAGCTTGTTCGGATGCGGGGAACCATTGGCAAGGGCCAGGCCCGGGCCGACGTGGACGGCAAGGACGTGGCCGACGGCGAGATGGTGTTCGGACTGACCGATTTTAAACGGCCCGGATGAGGTTCCCGGCGCAGCCCAGGTCAATCCTGGTCCTTAAGCCCTGCTGCCTTGGGGACGTTCTGGCCGCCACAGCCCTGGTCCGGGAACTGCGGCTCGCCTTTCCCCGGACGAAGCTCGACTTTGCCGTCGGTCGCTGGTCCCGGCCGGCGGTTGAAACTAACCCCCGGGTCGACGAAATTATCGACTGCGGCCGGGTCGGCAGCGGCCGCTATTCCCCGGCCGAGTACCTGGAGCTGGTCCGCCGTATCCGCGCCCGCCGCTACCAGGTCTGCTTCGTACCGGAGCGGTCGGTCTGGCTTTCGATGGTTCCGTGGCTGGCGGGAATTCCGGTCCGGGTTGGAATTGACAGCGGCGGCCGGGGCTTCAGCCTGACGGTCCGGGTTCCCTGGCGGCCGCCCCGGAATGAGGCCGAGCTTTACCTGGACCTGGCCCGGGCGGTCGGCGTCGAGCCCCGGAACCCCCGGATTGAGTTTTTCCCCCGGGAAGCGGACCGCATCTGGGCCCGGGGAGTTCTGGGGCCGGCCCGGCCGCGGGTTGTGATCCAGCCGGGCGGTGGGGTAAACCCGGGGATGGTTCTGCCGGCGAAGCGCTGGCCGCCGGACCGGTTTATCGAAATCGGCCGTCGGGTGCTGGGCCTCGGGGGCGCCGTGGTCGTCATCGGGACGGCCTGGGACCGGGCGGCGGTGGCCCCGGTCCTGCGGCAGCTCGAGCGATTCGCCCGGCCCGGGCGGCTCGTGAACCTGGTTGAGGCCGTCGATTTCGTGCGGCTCGGGGCGGTCCTGGCGGAGGCTGACCTGTTCATCGGTCCCGACAGCGGCCCGATGCACCTGGCCGCGGCCGTGGGCACCCCGACGGTGGCGATCTTCGGGCCCTCATCGCCTGAGGTCTACCGGCCCCTGGCCCCGAACGTCGTGGCCCTCTACAACCCGGTGCCGACAAGCCCCTGCTTTGTCAACGGCCGGTGGAACTCGGCCTGCCGGAACTGGGCCTGCATCCGGGCCGTGCCGGTGGATGAAGTCTGGGCAGCCGCCACCCGGCTTCTGGCCGACCGGCTGACCGGTCCGGTGGCGGGCTCGTCCTGAGGCCGGGCAGGCAGGTATAATCGGGGGGAAGGTCGACCGGCCTTCGCGGTAAGGAGCCAGGTATGGAACGTCCCAGGCGATGGGTCCTGCCCGAGCCCGAGCCCCTGCCCGACCTGGGGCCGGTGCCCGGGCCGATTGCCCGGGTCCTGGTCAACCGGGGCATAAGGACAGCCGAAGAGGCCGAGCGTTTTCTTGCGGCCGACGAGCGCCTTCTGGAAGACCCATTCAGGCTGGCCGATATGCCGGCGGCGGTGGAGCGGCTCATCCGGGCGATCCGCTCTGGCGAGCTTATCGGGATTTACGGGGATGCCGATGCCGACGGGCTGACGGCGACCCTGGTGCTGGCCGAGGGCCTGACGGCCCTGGGGGCCCACGTCGTTCCCTATATCCCGGGCCGTAGGGAAGGGCTTACGGTGGAGGGCCTTTGGGGCCTGGCGGAAAGGGGTTGCCGGGTCATCGTCACCGCCGACGTCGGGGTATCAGCCGTAGCCGAAGCCGAGTTCGCCCGGATGGCGGGCGTTGACCTGGTCATCACCGACCACCACCTCCCCCCGGAAAGGCTGCCAGAGGCGGCGGCTGTCATTAACCCCCGGCGGTCCGACCAGGATTACGGCTTTGGGGACCTGGCCGGGGTGGGAGTGGCCTACAAGCTGGTCCAGGCCGTCGCGGCCTCCGCCGGCCGGCGTCTCGAGGTCGAACCCCTCCTGGAACTCGTTGCCATCGGGACCATTGCCGACGTTATGCCCCTGGTCGGCGAGAACCGTTACCTGGTCCGGCAGGGTCTCCGGGCCCTGGCCGACACCCGCCGGCAGGGTCTTCGGGCCCTGGCCGGTCTTGGCCGG
The DNA here is from genome assembly GCA_030549955.1 of Chloroflexota bacterium. GTDB lineage: Bacteria > Chloroflexota > Dehalococcoidia > JAUQQI01 > JAUQQI01 > JAUQQI01. The sequence goes on along the minus strand of JAUQQI010000248.1, from coordinate 115 downwards.
GTCGACCTTTCGGCCGCCTCGGCCGACATGGTCGCGTTTCAACTTGCGCCCCGGCTAAACGCGGCTTCCCGGCTGGGAGACGGGTTGCTCAGTTTCCGGCTGTTGAGCACCCGGG
>JAUQQI010000180.1 GCA_030549955.1 Chloroflexota bacterium | reverse complement strand
ACGACACGGTCTTACTGGGTACCCACCGGCCGATGAGCGGCCCGGCTGCCAGCTACTCAGTTATCGCCCGGGCCTCTGAAGCGTATTTTAAATACATCAACGACCAGGGTGGGGTTAACGGCCGAAAAATCGTCTACAAGATTGAAGATGACGGCTACCAGCCGCCCCGAACCGTCGAGGTCGTCAAAAAGCTGGTCGAGCAGGACAAGGTCTTCGCCATCTTTAACGGCCTGGGCACCCCGACCCACAGCCAGGTCTTTGAGTGGCTAAACGAGAACAAGATCCCGGACATGTACATCGCTTCGGGGGCGACGAAGTGGACGGAGCCGGTCCGCCGCTATGTCTTTGCTTTCCAGCCTGACTACCGGGTCGAGGGGACCCTCCTGGCCAGGTATGCGATTCAGAATCTGCCCGGCAAAAAAGCCGGAATCTTCTACCAGAACGACGACTTCGGCAAGGATGGGGCCAGGTGGTTCGAAGAGACCCTGAAGAAGGCGAACTACCCGGTGGTCGCCCGGGAAAGCTATGAGGTAAACGCCACCGACTTTTCCTCCCAGATCATCAAGCTCCGGGATGCCGGGGCGGAAGCGGTCCTCCTGTTCTGCGTGCCGCGGCCGTGCGCCCTCTTCCTGAAGCAGGCCGAACAGCTCGGCTACCGGGCAACGTTCCTGATGAGCGCCGTCTCCAACGACCCCGAAATGTTCAATACGGCGGGGCCGTCGGCCATGGAGGGCGTCATAACCCTGGGCTGGCTGCCGCTCTTTGACGACACCACCAACCCGCGCATCCGCCAGCACCACGAGATCCTGCAGAAATACGCCCCCGGCCTGCAGCCGCAGAACTTCACCGTTTACGGACAGATGGCGGCTGAAATGATGGTGGAGACCCTGCGCCGGGCCGGCCGGGACCTGACCCGGGAAAAGCTTATTGACGCCGCCGAAAGCATTAAGAACTGGGGTGACAACCTCGCCGGCGTCGCTGTCACCATGAGCCCAACGGACCACCGACCGTTTAAGGCGATGCGCTACATGAAGTTCACCGGCGGCCGGATTATCTTCATCTCCGATTACCAGTACGAGTAAGGGGCCGGCCGAAGGTGGGACAACCCCGTCCGGGGCCACCACCCCGGACGGGGTTAGTCTTCTTCGGGGGCCGAAATCGGGCCCGCAGCCTGGTATTCTTTAAGCCGCCTGCGGATGAAGAGAAAGGCGAGGACCAGCAGCCCGATGATAATCGGGACGTCGAGGGGACGCATCACGTTGCGGATGGCCTCCCAGTGCTCCCCGAGCAGATATCCGGCGTAGGCCAGGGCCACCGACCACGGAAACGACCCGACAAAAGTGAGGACCATAAAGAGCGGAAAGTTCATCCGGGCGACCCCGGCCGGGAAGCTGATGAACGTCCGGACCACCGGCAATAGCCGGGAGAAAAAGACAGCCCAGGCACCATACCTGGCAAACCAGCCGTCGGCGACCTCCAGGTCGTGCCGGCTGATCAGGACCCAGCGGCCATATTTTTCTAAAAACGGGCGCCCGCCGGCAGCCCCAACCCAGTAGGCCACAGCTGACCCAAGGGCATTGCCGGCCGCCCCGGCCAGGCCAGCGATGAGCAAGTATTCGGGCCCGAGCCCCGGCTTCTGAATGAGCATCCATCCGGCCAGGGGCATAATAAGTTCCGAGGGCAGGGGAATGCAGGCGCTTTCGATGGCCATCAAAAAAGCCACCCCGTACCAGCCGATAGCCTGGTACACCTGGGCGACCCAGGCCAGGATCAGGGCTTCAAGTTCGGCCATCACCGGCCGACAATATACCAGAGGCCGGCAGGGATCTGCCAGCCGGGAAGGCCGGCCCGGCGCTTTTTTACTACCGGATTAGGGGGCCGGGCTAAAATCTAACGACGAACCAGTGCTGGGACCCGGCCTCGAAGTCATCGGACCGCCCATCGGGTCGTTCTACGCCTGGTGGCGTGGCGACCCGCTGGTTTCCCTTCCGCCCCTGCCCGGCCTGACCATAGACGCGATGCCTGACCCGGACGTTCTTGCTGCCCTGACGGGGCTCACGCCGGCCGAGCTTGGAGCCCGGTTCGCGGCCGGCCACCGGGCCTATCTTGCGCGAATGAGCGGGCAGCCGGTGGCTTACGGCTGGGTGGCCAGGGCCGGGGCCGCCATCGGCGAGCTCGGCATCAGCTTTACCCTTCCCCCGGCGAACCGCTACCTGTGGGATTTCTTTACCCTGCCGGCCTGGCGGGGCCTCGGCATTTACCCCCGGCTCTTGCAGGCGATTCTGGGATGGGAATCCGAGGCCACCCGGTTCTGGGTGGGCCACGATACGCCCAACCTGGCATCCCGGCGGGGCATATTAAAGGCCGGCTTTTATGAGGTCGGACGGGTTTACCGGACAGCCAGGGGTGAGCTGGTGCTGGTGCCGGCCGGCCCGGTCGAGCGGGCTCTGGCGGCGGCTAGTTTGCTCGGTATAAGCCTTGCCGCCGGCCCGATGCTGGCCTAACGGGAGGCCGTGAGCTGGGCCTCAAGCTGGGCAAGTCGGGTCCGCAGGGCCTTTTCTTCTTCCCAGCGTTGGGTTACATCCCGGATGATCGCCGCCACCCCGAGCATCTGACCGGCATCATCTTTGACCGGGACAATGGTGAACTCGATGGATATCCGGCTGCCACCCTTACGGAGGGCCGGCACCTTGAGCAGGTCCCGGCCGTACCTGGTGACGCCCGTTCCCATGACCCGGTAGTAGCCCTCCCAGTGGCGGGCCCGATGCCTTTCGGGGATGATGATATCCAGGCTCTGGCCGACGGCTTCGGCCGCCGTATATCCGAAAATCTCCTCGGCCCCGGTGTTCCAGAGTCGAATTTTCCCTTCCCGGTCGGCAAAGATAACGGCGTCGTGGGCCCCTTCGACAATCCGGCGGCAGAGCCATTCAGGGGTCCTCCCGGTCGGTTCCATTGCGCCTTCCCCTGAACCTGATTTTGGGGGTATCTGCATGACCTTAACATCTTAACACCTAACCCGCCCTTTCGTCCGGGGCGGTCGGATTTTCGGGTAGCATTTATCGGTCACTCTAAACGCCCCAACCCGAGGAGGACAACCGATGGTTCAGGTTTCCGGAAGGCTGGTCGGGTCCCCTGTGAAGCGCACCGAAGACCTCCGGCTGGTCACCGGACGCGGTACTTACGTCGATAACGTTAAACTTCCGGGTCTCCTCGCCCTGGCCGTTCTCCGAAGCCCCTACCCCCACGCCCGCATAACCCGAATCGACGTTTCCCGGGCCGCCGGCGCGCCGGGGGTGGTCGCAGTTTTCACCGGCCGGGACCTGCTGGACGCGGGCCTCAGGCCGATGCCGTGCGGCTGGCAGCTGCCTGGCTCGGTGGTTCCGCCCCGGTACGCCCTGGCCATTGACCGGGTCCGATACGTCGGCGAGCCGGTCGCGGCGGTGGTTGCCGACAGCCGCTACCGGGCCCGGGACGCCCTGGACCTCATTGAGGTCGAGTACGAGCCCCTTCCGGCCGTGGTCGACCAGGAGGCCGCCCTCCGGTCGGGGGCGCCCCGGATTCATGACGAGGCGCCGGATAATATCAGCTTTCGCCGGGTCGTTTCGGGTGGGGATTGGGAGCAGGCTGTTCGGGAAGCCGATGGGGTTATCCGCCAGCGGTTTGTGATTCAGCGGCTGGCCCCGAGCCCGATGGAGCCCAGGGCAACAACGGCCTGGTACCAGGCCGAGACGGACCACCTGACCCTCTGGGTTTCAACCCAGGCGCCCCACCTTGTCCGGCAGTGGCTCTGCGAGGTCATCCCCCATCCGGAGCACAGGGTCCGGGTTATCTCGGGCGACGTTGGAGGCGGTTTCGGGGCCAAGATCTTTCTTTACCCGGAAGACGTTGTGGTTGCGTTCGCGAGCCGGAAGCTGGCTCGGCCCGTCCGCTGGGTCGAAACCCGGAGTGAGAACTTTATGGGGATGACCCACGGCCGCGACCACGTGACCTACCTGGAAGTGGCCTACAGGCGGGACGGAAAAATTCTCGGCCTTAAAATTACGACCTACGCAAATATCGGGGCCTATGTTTCGACCTTTGCGATGGTTGTACCGGGCATCCGGTTCATCTCAATGTTGAGCGGGACGTATGCGATCCCTCACATCGTTGGGGAGGTTTGCGGTGTCTTCACCAACACCGTTCCGGTCGACGCCTACCGGGGGGCCGGCCGGCCCGAAGCCGCTTATTACATCGAGCGGGCTGTCGACATGGTCGCGGCCGGGCTCGGACTTGACCCGACCGAGGTCCGGCGGAAGAATTTTATCCCGCCCTTCAACAACCATTACCGGACGGCTATCGGGACCGTCTACGACAGCGGCGACTACCCCCGCGCCCTTGAAAAGCTTCTCGAGCTGGCCGATTATCCGGGCCTCCGGGCCGAGCAGGACCGGCTCCGGCGGGAGGGGCGGCTCATCGGGCTCGGCCTCTCAACCTATGTAGAAGTGACGGGGGCTGGGCCCAGCGTCGGCTCAGTTCAAATGGGCAAGCGGGCCGGCAACTTCGAGTCGGCTCTGGTGCGGGCCCACCCGTCGGGTAAGGTTACCGTTTACACCGGCGCCCATGCCACCGGCCAGGGGCACGAGACGACCTTTGCTCAGCTGGTGGCCGACCGGCTGGGTATCGCCTTTGAGGACATCGAGGTCGTGCACGGTGACACGGCCGCCCTGCCCTACGGCCTTGGAAGCTACGGAAGCCGGACGGTCCAGGCCGGGGGCTCGGCCGTTTACCTGGCCTGCGAGCGGGTTATCGAAAAGGCCCGCAAAATTGCCGCCCACCTGCTTGAGGCCGCCGAGGCGGACGTCGTCTTCGAAGATGGCCAATTCTTTGTCCGGGGCGTTCCCGGCCGGGCCGTAACTTTCCGGGAGGTTGCTCGCGAGGCCTATATTCCCAGCCGGCTTCCGCCGGACTTCGAGCTCGGCCTTGAGGCCGTTGCGTTCTTCGACCCGAGCTCGCCGACTTACCCGTTCGGGGCCCACCTGGCCCTGGTCGAGGTCGACCCGGAAACCGGGGCGGTAAAGCTTTTGCGCTACGTGGCCGTCGATGACTGCGGCAAAATCATCAACCCGATGCTCACCGAGGGGCTCGTTCACGGCGGGGTCGCGCAGGGGGCAGGTCAGGTGCTCTGGGAGCAGGTCAGCTACGACGAAAACGGTTACCTGCTGACGGGTAGTTTCCTGGACTATGCTGTGCCCGTTGCCGGATACCTGCCCTCCTTTGAAACCGAAGCCATCGAGGTCCCGTCCCCAGCGAACCCCCTCGGGGCGAAGGGTATCGGCGAATCCGGCACCATCGGCGCGCCCGCGGCGGTTGCCAATGCCGTCCTCGATGCCCTCAAGCCCCTGGGCATCCGCCACCTCGACACGCCCCTCACGCCCGAGCGGGTCTGGCGGGCGATTCAGGAGGCCCGGGCGGGCCGGAGCTGAGGCCGATGCTTGCCCTCGACGGCATCCGCGTTCTGGACCTTTCCCGCCAGCTTCCGGGACCTTTCTGCACCTGGCTCCTGGCCGACCTGGGGGCGGACGTAATCCGCATTGAGGACCCGACGGCCATCGCCCGGGCCCGGGGGGCTGCCGGGGCCCCGTCGCCCGTAGCCGAGCCGGATTATGACCCCCACCGGCAGGTCCTGAACCGGAACAAGCGGAGCCTGGTCTTAAATCTAAAAGTCCCGGCCGGCCGGGACGTCTTCTACCGGCTTGTCGAGGGGGCCGATGTGGTCGTCGAAGGGTTCCGGCCCGGGGTTACTCGGCGTCTGGGTATCGACTACGAGACCCTCCGGCGGAAAAACCCCCGGCTCGTCTACTGCTCCCTTTCCGGGTGGGGTCAGACCGGTCCCTACCGGGAGGTTGCCGGCCACGACATCGACTACCTGGCCGTTGCCGGGGTCCTGGACCTTACCGGCCCGGCCGGGGGCCCGCCCTTTATCCCCGGCGTCCAGGTGGCCGACATCGGGGGCGGGGCCCTTATGGCCGCCTTCGGCATCATGGTCGCCCTCTTCCACCGGGAGCGAACCGGGCAGGGCCAGTATCTCGACGTCTCGATGCTGGACGGGGCCTTCGCCTGGCTCGCCCACATTATCGGCCGATTTTTCGCCGGCGAGGTCTGGGGGCGGGGTCGGGGGCTCCTTAACGGCGGGGTGCCCTGCTACAATATTTACCCGACGGCCGACGGCAAATACATCGCTGTCGGCGCCCTTGAACCCTGGTTCTGGGCGAACCTGTGCCGGCGGCTTGGCCGGGAGGACCTCATCCCGAAGCAGTTTGCGACCGGCCCTGAGGGGGAGGCGGTCCGGGAGGAGCTGGCGGCGATTTTCAGGACCCGACCCCGGGACGAGTGGGCCGCCGAGCTGATGACGGCCGATACCTGCGTCGCCCCGGTCAAGGACCTGGCCGAGGCCTTAGCCGACCCTCAGGTGGGGGCCCGGCAGCTGGTGCTCGAGCTTGATGACCCCCGGTACGGGCGGGTCCGGCAGGTGGGCTTTCCCATCAAGTTTTCGGCGACGCCCGGCCGGATTCGGCATCTGGGCGGGCCGCTTGGTCAGGACACCGAAGCCGTCCTCAGGGAGCTCGGCTACTCCGCCGCCGAGGTCGAGGGTCTGCGGGCTGCCGGGGCGGTCCCGGCCTGACCGGGCCTAATAGGCGCCCCGGCCGGTAATGACGGCCGGTATCGTCTGAAGCAGAATTTTGATATCAAGCCAGAGGGACCAGTTCTCGATGTAGTAAAGGTCAAGGAGGACCATCTCATCGAAGGGCAGGTCGCTGCGCCCCTTCACCTGCCATAGACCGGTAAGTCCCGGCGAAACTTCAAGGCGGCGCCGGTGCCAGGGCTCGTAAAGCTCCCACTCCTCGGGGACGGGGGGGCGGGGGCCCACCAGGCTCATCTCCCCCCGGAGGACGTTTATCAGTTGGGGGATCTCGTCCAGGCTCAGCCGTCGCAGGATGCGGCCGACCCGGGTCCGGCGGGGGTCATTGCGGATCTTAAAAAGCGGCCCGGTCGCCTCATTAAGGTCTTTAAGCTTCGCTTTCTCCTGTTCCGCCCCAGCGTACATCGACCGGAACTTATAAAGCACAAAAGGCCGGCCATTTTTCCCGACCCGAACCTGGCGGATGAGGGCCGGCCCCGGCGAGTCGA
>JAUQQI010000169.1 GCA_030549955.1 Chloroflexota bacterium | reverse complement strand
TCGGGGTTGTTCATCCAAAGTGGCAGCTTCCCCAGGCAACCTGGCGTCAAATCCTGCATGACGCCCTGGCGACCTTTACCACCATCGTCCTCCCAGATGTCCCAACTCATGTCCGAACATGAGCCACCCCCCCTTGACACAAATAGAACATTTGAGCTATCAATTAAGGGTGCGGCACGCTGCGTCTTAGGCGGTCGCCCTCTTCCCTGGCGGATGACCGCAAGCGAAGCAAACCCTTTGGGGGGTATTCGATGGCCGATTCCGGTGAGAGCCTGGTTCTGCTCGCCCAGCGGGGTGACCGGCGGGCCCTGCAACTTCTCCTTGAACGCTACCGGCCCCTGCTGGGCCGGGTCGTCTTTGACATCATCCGGCTCGGCGGGTGGTCGGCCGGTCACCTCGACCGGGCCGACCTCTCCCAGGAGGGGGTGCGGATTCTTATCGAGCTTATCCGGGCCTATGACCCGGGCCGGGGGGTGGGGCTGACCTATTATCTCCAGCGCAACCTGCGCTGGCAGCTTTATAACTTCCTGCGCCGGGAGCGGTGGCGGCTCGGCCGGGAGGTGCCCCTTAATGAGGCGGCCGTTGATACGGTTATTGACCCGGCAGCCGAGCCCCGGCTGGACGAGGTCTCGCCCCACCTCGCGCGGGCCCTTAAAAAGCTTTCCCGCAAACAGCGCTGGGTTATTTTTTTAACCTACTGGCAGGAGCGCTCGGTGGAGGAGGTCGCCGAGATTTTAAAAATCAAGCCCCGGGCGGTCTGGGCCCTGCGGCGGCGGGCCGAGGACCGGCTCCGCTCCGAGCTGGACACCCCTGACAGGTTTTAATTCCGGTCAGGGCGGTATAATCCCCGCGGACTGACCCGCATGGAGCCGCAGGCCGTCTGGTTTCTCTTTGATGCCGAAAACCGGCCCCTCGGCCAGATTCTCCGGACCGGGCCGGATACGGTCCCGGCCGTCGGTGCGGTTATAGCCGATGGCCGGGGCTGGAAGCGGGCCGAGGTTATCGGGTTTACCGAGCTGGTCGCCGCCTGCGGCTTCCGCCGCTTTCGGGTAACCGTCCGGGTCCTCGAGTAGTTTTTAAAGCCCTTCGACCAGGGTAAAATAGGCGGCGGCCAGGTAGGCCTTCGTCCGGACCAGCAGGTCCCGGACGGCAAAGTTCTCGTCGATGCCGTGGACGCCCGGCCGGACAGTCTCGCTTTCGGGGTGGATGGGCGCAAACCCGTAGGCCGCAATCCCCAGGGGCCGGACCCACTGCGAGTCCGTGAACCCGGCGGTGAGGGCCGGGATGAGCCGGACATCCTCCCGCCCGGTCGCGGCGGCCAGGGCCCGGCGCAGGACGTCGGTAAACGGCGTGCCGAAGGGCGACTGGGTTGACCGGGCCCAGGTCTCGACCTCGAAGCTCACCCCGTCGATGCCGGCCAGGACCTTCGCCAGCTCGGCCCGGACGTAGTCTTCATCCTGGCCCGGCAGGGTCCGGACATCGCATTTTAAGATTGCGCTCGCCGGGATGCTGTTGGATTTGACCCCGGCCTGAAGAACCGTCGGCGTGAGGGTCATCCGGGAGAGGGCCCGGAGCAGGGATGAAAGCTGGGGGTCGATTTCTTTCACCCGGGCCAGCATATCTTCGAGGGTTTCGGGCGACGGCCGGCCGAGGCTTTCGTCGACTTCGTGGAGATAGTCGAAGACCGGGGATGAAAGGTCGATTTCGGGCCGGTAATTTTCGATGGCGTTGAGGACCCGGCCGGCCTTGACCAGGGCGTTATCGGCGTCCCAGGGCCGGGAGGCGTGGCCGCTCCGCCCCCGGATGGCGATGGTCACCTCAACCCGGCCCTTCTCGCCGATGCCCAGTTCATAGACCAGGCCCCGGCGGCTGTGAACCGGGTAGCCGCCGCCCTCGTTCAGGGCATAATCAGCCCGGATTTCTTCGGGGACGTTCCGGGCCAGCCACCCGTAGCCGTAAAACCCGCCCGACTCCTCATCGGCCGTGGCCGTGTAAATCAGGTCGCCCTTAAGCTTAAGGCCCGACCGCTTTAAGAGAACCATTGCAGAATAGCCGGCAGTGGCCACCGCCTTGGCATCGTCGCTCCCCCGGCCCCAGATGCGGCCCTCGGCAAGCACCGCCTCAAACGGCGGGTAGCGCCAGCGGGCCGGGTCCTCGACCGGAACCACATCCAGGTGGCTCATTAAAAGCAGGTTCGGGCCGGAGCCGTCCCCTTTCAGCCGGGCAATCAGGTTGCCCCGGCCCGGGGCCGACTCCAGGATTTTTGCCCCGATGCCCTCGGCGGCGAGCCGGTCCCGAATGTACTCGCAGCAGGCGGTCTCGTTCCCGGTCGGCATCTGCCCGGTATTAACCGTCGGAATCCGGACGATATCCTGGTGGAAGCGGACAATTTCGTCGACGGCGGCATCAACCTGGCGGAGAAGGTCGTCAAGTTCGGCCATCGTTATGCCCCCTAATGAGCGGATTCAAAGGCCCGGTACTGGAGGGCCTCGGCGACGTGGGCCGGGCCGACCTGTTCCGCCCCGGCCAGGTCGGCAATGGTCCGGGCGACCTTAAGGGTCCGGTGGAAGGCCCGGGCCGAGAGCTGGAACCGGCCCATCGCCGCCCGCATCAGGTTGTGGGCCTCCGGGCCCAGCGTGCAGAAGCGCCGGACCTCGCCCGGTCCCATCTCGGCGTTGGTGGTGATTGCGGTTCCGGCGAACCGGCGGCGCTGGACCTCCCGGGCCTTGACGGCCGCCGACGGCTCGGCCGCTTCCGGGGCGGTAAGCTTGGCGTATTCGATTCGCGGAACCTCCACCCGGATGTCAATGCGGTCGAGGAGCGGCCCCGAAAGCCGACGCTGGTAGCGGGCCACCGCCGACGGCGGACACAGGCACGGCTTGAACGGGTCGCCGTGGAAACCGCAGGGGCACGGATTCATCGCCCCAACCAGCAGAAAGTTCGCCGGGAATGCGAGGCTACCCTGGGCCCGGCTGATGACGACCTGGCGGTCCTCCAGGGGCTGGCGCAGCAGCTCCAGGTTGTGGGCGCCGAATTCGGGCATCTCGTCCAGGAAAAGTATGCCCCGGTGGGCGAGGCTGATTTCGCCCGGCCGGGGCCACCGTCCCCCGCCGACCAGCCCGCCGGTGCTGATGGTGTGGTGGGGCGCCCGGAAGGGCCGGACCCGGCCCAGGGGCGATTCGGCCGGGAGCAGGCCGGCAACGTTGTAAATCTGGGTGACTTCCAGGGCCTCCTCGAACGTCAGCTCGGGCAGGATGCCGGGCAGCGCCCGCGCCAGGAGCGTCTTGCCGGTTCCCGGCGGCCCGACCAGCAGGAGGTTGTGGCCGCCGGCGGCCGCAACCTCCAGGGCCCGCTTGGCGTGCTCAAGCCCCCGGATGTCGGCCAGGTCGACCTCGGGAGGCGGCGGGGAGAGGCCGTCGTCTTCGGCCGGCCGGTAAGGGGCAATGGGCCGCTCCCCGGTCAGGTGCTCGACCAGGACCTTCAGATTCGGCACCGGCCGGACCTCCAGGGCCGAGATCAGGGCGGCTTCCCGGGCATTCGCCTCGGGAACGGTGACCTCTTTAAAGCCCCGGTCCCGGGCGAGGGCCGCCATCGGCAGGACCCCGTGGGTCGGGCGGATCTCGCCCTCAAGGCTCAACTCGCCCAGGTAAAGGCCCCTGTCCCCGACCCCGTTGACCTGGCCCGAGGCGGCCAGGATCCCCAGGGCAATGGGCAAATCGTAGGCCGGGCCCTCCTTACGCAGGTCGCCGGGGGCAAGGTTTACAGCAATCCGGCGCTGGGGGAGTTCAAAGCCGGAGTTGCGGATGGCCGACCGGACCCGCTCCCGGGCCTCCTGGACGGCGGCATCCGGCAGGCCGACAATATTAAAGGCCGGGGGCCCCGGCGAGATGTCTACTTCGACCTCAACCAGAACCCCCTGCAGTCCGACGGTCGCGGCCGTATAGACCCTGGCCGGCATTGCCCTTCAGTGTAGCACAGCAACAGCCTGACCGGCAATCGCCGGAATAGTCGAAAGGTTTACTGCTTCGGGCTCTCAGGCTCCGGCCCCTTGTAGGTCAGGACCCGGCCCCAGGTGCTCAGCGTCCCCCAGATTCCGGAGCGCAGGCACTCCAGCTCGACAATCTGGGAATGGTCGACGAAGAGGTTGACCTCAGGGCCGAAGTTCTTGATGTACCAGGTAAATACGGCCGGGTCGGCGGCCTCGAACATCAGATGCTCGAGGCCGATGCCGTCGATGAGTTTGGCCACGATATCCGTCCGCCACTGCCGGACGCTTTCGGTTATCCCCTCGGACTCGACCATAATGAGGTCGACGCCGAGGTCCAGGTAGCGTTTGGCGGCCCGGATCGCCACCATCGGGTCCATGACGCCCTCGACGGCGAGCTCCTCGGCGGCGGTGGCCCCGCCGGCCCCAAACTGGACCCCGACCTCGGGCTTGACTTTAAGGCCGAACTGCATCACCCGCTCGGCCAGTCGGACCATGTCGTCTTCGGGGATGGAGATGAAGCCCCGGGAGATTTCGACGATATCGAACCCGAGCAGCCGGCACTCCTCGAGGTACTGGTCGACCATGTCGGGCCCGTAGCGGAGGACCGTCTCAATGAAGCCGCCCGTTGAGACCCGGACGTCGTACTCATGGCAGAGGTCGATGATCTCTTTGACGGCCCGGCGGGGCATGAGGGCAAAGGAGCCGCCGGCAAACTTTAAGATGTCGACATACTCGCCGACGGTCGAGAGGATATCTTCCAGGTAGCGGCGGCCCATGGGGGTGTAATATGGACCCCGGATTTCGGTTATGCCCCGGGTCCGGGGCTTGCGCTGGCGCCGGTTAATCGGAATAAACTCACAGCAGCGGCCGGAAAGCTTAAGGTCCACTGGCGGATACCTCCCCGCTTAAGGAATGGCCACACCACGAGCTTAACACGGCCCGCCGGCTCAAGCCAACCACCGCCGGTCCGAGACCTGGAAAGGCTTGAGTACGAACGTACCGTTGACTTCCTGCTGGTTATCCCGTATGATGGAAGCGACAAGTGGTCAGCAGGGCGGTTAAGAATCCTTAACCTTATCTTAACCATTTCTACACGGTTCCGCTGCCTGCCGCATGATCGTGTGGTGGAGCGAATCGGTTCGACGGGCAGACGCTCGAAGCGCCGATAGCTGAGCGGAGCCCGGCACCGGGGTTGAGCCCACCGGTTCGCCGTGGGGGGCACCCGAGCGAAGCCCAGCGGGCACCTGCATGGGCGAATGGTTTTTAAAACGCTCGGGAGGCTCCCGAAATGGTTTCCGGGACGACCCTCACTCAAAACGGCCTCGGCCGGCCCGACCAGGGCCGGGATAAAGATAACTATTTTCCCCCGACAGCCTTCTTTCGCGAGGTTTTTCTCCACGAGGTCCGACCCCCCTTAAGTGTTGCCCGCCAGGTCCTGGAGCTTCTCCGGGACTCGGTCGATACCTCGGCCGGCGACGTGGGCCGGCTCATGGGCTGGCTGGAGCACAGCCTTATATGGCTCCAGCACCTGGTCGAAAGCATCCCGACCTGGGTTGCCCTTTTAAACGGCGAGGTTATTCTTAACCGCCGGCTCATCACTATCCGGGACTGGGTTGAGCCGGCCCTGAACCTGGTCCAGCCGCTTTTAGCCTGCAAGGAACAGCAGCTCCGCTACATCTGCGGCGTGCCGGCTGCGCCGGTCTGGGGCGACCCCCGCTGGCTCCAGCAGGCCGTCATCAACCTGCTGACGAATGCCATCCGCCACGGTCCCAGGGGCGACACCATCGAGGTTGTCGTCCACCCGGGGCGGACGAAGGTGGAGGTCCGGGTGACCGACCACGGGCCGGGGATTTCGCCCCGGCAGGCCCAGCAGTTATTCCGGCCGTATGTCACCAGCCAGGCCGAGTCCGGGGGTAAGGGGCTCGGGCTGTACATCGTGCGGCGGGTGGCCGAGCTCCACGGCGGGAGCGTTGGGGTGAGCAGCCGGCCGGGGGAGGCTACGACCTTTCGGATTGTTCTGCCGGCGGCGGGCTACGAGCCCCCGACGGCCGGGGTTCCCACCGCCCAGAATGACAGGAGGCTCTGAATGCTGGTCCTTATCGTCGATGACGACGTGGACTTTCTCGACATCACCTCTTATGTCCTCCGGCGGGAGGGCTTTGATGTCATCACGGCCATGAACGGGGAGCAGGCTCTGCGGCTCTGGAAGAAGAGCCGGCCGGATGTCATCCTGCTGGATATCAGGATGCCCCGGATGGACGGGTTCGCCGTGCTGCGGCGGATCCGGGAGGAGGGGGACACCCCGGTCATCATGGTGACAAACCTCGACGACGAGGAGTACCTGGCCCGGGGTTTTGCCCTGGGGGCCGACGACTACGTGACGAAGCCCTTCAGCTACCGGGAGCTGGCCTGGCGGATCCGGGCGGTGGCCCGCCGGGCCGGCCGGGCCGACGTGGAGGAGCTGACCCGCCAGCTCCAGATCGGGGAGGTCGTTCTCGACCTGGACGCCCACCAGCTCCGGCGGGGGGAGACAGTCGTTAACCTCACCCCCACCGAGTTCCGACTCCTCCACATCCTGGCCGTGAACGCCGGGCGGGTTGTGCCGGCGGGGCGGCTCCTCGAGTACGCCTGCGGTTACGACGCCGGGGAGCGCCAGCTCTTAAAGACGCATATAAGCCACCTGCGGCGCAAGCTGGCCAAGGTGACGGACAAGCTCGCCATTGTGAGCGTGAACCGGACCGGTTACCGGCTGGTGGTCGCGGCCGAGTCTGCCGGCCCGCCCGAAGGGCCGGACGCCCGGCGGGCCGCCGGCCAGTACGAAAGTATCGGTTCCCGGCGGACATCTAAACCGAAAATCGACCGTTTAGCCACCAACCCTTAACCGACAAGGGCTAGTGTCTATAAATGAAAACGCAGGCTTTCGACGGGCCGGAAGTTCGCCGGGCAGTGGGGTCTTCCGGCCTGACGAGGCTGGCAAAAGGGGGTGATGGCAGCAAGAAGGCAGGCTGATACAGGCCCATATACCCACGCCGGAGCGGATAGTGGGGCGTCTGGTTCCACGACGCCCCCGGAAGCGTGAGCGGAGCGCCGGAACGGAAAAATCCCAAAACTTTCAAAGGGGAGGTCTGTTAACCGATGGCTCATCTTTACTGGTACCTCCGGGCTCTGCTCGGAACCTGGCTTTCCGACGAGCGCGCCCAGGACGTGGCTGAATACC
>JAUQQI010000056.1 GCA_030549955.1 Chloroflexota bacterium | reverse complement strand
TGCTCCATGTCAACCTCAGCCGCGTCGGCCGCTTCCCGGAACTGGCGCAGGGTGATATGCTTGGGGTTGCCGCGGTTTGCTTCCGGCTCGCCACAACCGCAAGTGATACACATGCCGCTAACCCCCCATGAAACTTACGTAGTTGGCGTACCAACTACTGAAGGCTGGCGGTTTGTCAATGGGGTTTTGGCTGCTGGACCAGGTCTTGGTTGAGCCCGGGGCGGTCAGGGGCTGGCTGGTGCTTACTGCGAGGCCTGTGCCAGGCCGTTGGGGAAAGCACCGGCTCTATGCCGACGTAGGCCACCGGAGAGGGCCGCGGTCGGCCCTCTCGGCTGCAGGGCCAGTCCGGGGCACACCACCATCTGACCAGTGCCGATGCCGGCCGGCTGCTGGAGCTCGGCCGTGGCCATTGGGAGGTGGTTTAAGCGATTGTTGCTTAGGCCCTGGGCCGGTCGGATTACCCCGAAGCTTCGATCCAGTTCAGAAGCAGGGTTGCCAGACCGAGGAAGATAAAGAAGCCGCAGACGTCGGTAAATGTTGTCAGGATGACGCCCGAGGCCTGGGCCGGGTCCCGGCGCAGAAGCTTCAATGCGACCGGGATGATTACCCCGAAAATCCCGGCGACAACCATATTCAGGACCATCGCGACCGCCGCGACCACCGCCAGGGCGACGTTTCCTTTCCAGAGTGCGACGGTCAGGCCGGTCAGCCCGCCGATGACGACCCCGTTCGCCAGGGCGATCAGGATCTGTTTGCGCAACAGCCGGAATACATCCTGAACCCCAATCTCCCCGAGGGCCAGGCTGCGAATGATCACGGTAATCGTCTGGATTCCGTCGTTGCCGCCCTGCCCGGAAATGACCGGCATAATGGCGGCCAGGATAGCCACCTTCGCAATCGACTCTTCGAACAGGCTTACGACCCACCCGGCCAGGAAGGCCGTATAGAGGTTGACGATGAGCCAGGGCAACCTTAGCCGGACCGATTCGGAGACCGGCCCGAGGGCCCGTTCCTCTTCGGAGAGGCCGACCATCCGGAACATGTCCTCGGTTGCCTCTTCTTCGATAACGTCAACGACGTCCTCAATGAGGACCATGCCCAGGAGCCGCCGGTCCCGGTCGACGACCGGCAGGGCCAGCAGGTCATAGTGTTCCATGAGCCGGGCAACCTCTTCCTGGTCGGTGTCCGGCCCGACATGGATGACCTGGGGGTCCATGATCTGGCCGATGAGCGTATCCGGGTCGGCGATGACGAGCTGGCGCAGGCTTACCACCCCAACGAGCCGGTCGTTTTCGTCGACGACGAACAGGTAGTAAACGATGTCCGTGTCCGGCTTTTCCCGCCGGAGCAGGTTAATGGCGTCCTCGGCGGTCATCCAGGGCCGAAGGACAATGGGCACCGGCATCATCAGGCCGCCGGCGCTCGTATCGGCGTAAGGCAGGAGCCGCTCGACCTCGGCCCGCTCTTTCATCTGCCCGAGGACCTGCTCGGCCTCCGTCGGGGAAAGCTCGTGGAGGACGTCGGCGGCCACGTCCGAGTCGACCTCATCCAGCACCCGGGAGAGGGTTCCGAGCTCGATTCGGCCTGCAACCTCGAGCCGGTCGTCTTCAGGCATGTACTCGAGGATTGCCCCGAGCTCATCCGGGCTCAGCAGGTTGATAAGCAGGTCCTGCTCGGCCCGGTCGAGCTCGCGGAAAACCGTGGCCTGGTCGGCCGGGTGCAGGCCCTCGAGGGCCTGCACTGCCTCCGAGGGCTTGCCCTCCCGCAGGGCGCGGGCGATATTTCTGGCCAGCTCGTGGACCTGAACCTCTTCCACGGGCGAATTCTCTCCGGGTGGCCGGCAACGCGGCCCGGTTTATTCGGTCTGGGGGCTTTTTGGGCGTCGTTAACGGCGTGGATAAAACCACTTAGGTTATAATGTACGGCAACTGCCGCGCGCAAACTCCGGGGAGGTACGACCTTGGCCCTCTTTCTGACCGAAGACGAAGTCGCCGAACTTTTGCCGATGGCGGCGGCCCTCGAGGCCGTCGAGGCTGCCTTTAAGGCTCAGGGGCTCGGCCTGGCCATTAACGAATCCCGCCGCCGGGTCCGAACGCCCCGGGGCATGCTGCATATCATGAGCGGGGCCATTCTGCCAAGCGGCCTGCTGGGATTCAAGGCTTATACCACGTTCCGGTCCGGGTCGAAGTTTATTTTCATGCTTTACAGCGCCGACGATGGCCGGCTGCTGGCCGTGATGCAGGCCGATAAACTCGGACAGCTCCGGACCGGGGCGGCCAGCGGCGTGGCCACCAGATACCTGGCCCGGCCGGACGCCTCGGTCCTGGGCGTCATTGGGGCCGGCTGGCAGGCCGAAAGCCAGGTCGAAGCCATCTGCCAGGTCCGGCCTATTAACCTGGTGCGGGTCTACAGCCGGACCCCCGAGCGCCGGTCGGCGTTCGCCGCCCGGATGGCCGAACGCCTCGGCGTCCGGGTCGAGGCCGTTGAGTCGGCCCTGGAGGCAGTTAAGGATGCGGATATCGTGGTTACGATTACGACCAGTCGGGAGCCGGTCCTTCTCGGCGAGTGGCTCCGGCCGGGCATGCACATCAACGCCGCCGGCAGTAACAGCCTCCTGCGGCGGGAGCTGGACGACGAGGCTGTAAGACGGGCCGACCTGGTCTTCGTCGACTCGAAGGACCAGGCCCGAATCGAATCCGGCGACCTGCTCGGGCCCATCGAGCGGGGACTTATAAGCTGGGAGGCAATCTACGAGCTCGGTCAGGTCGTGGCCGGGCTTCACCCGGGCCGACAGTCGGCCGACCAGATCACCCTTTTCGAGTCCCATGGGCTGGCTATCTGGGACGTAGCAGCCGCCGGGGCCGTCTACGGGCGCGCCCGGGAAAAGGGCATCGGCCGGGAAATCGACCTCTAACGGCCTTATCCACCAGCCGGCGGTGGATAAGCCCCTTGTCTTCCCCCTGAACATCTGGTAACCAGAGAGGTGATGGGTCTTTCAAGACGCGACTTTCTGCGTCTAGCGGTGGGGAGCGGACTGGCCGTCGGCCTCGGCGGCCTAGCCCACGCCGAGAATCCCCCGATTACCGAAGTCCGGTCAAGCCGGGTTACGGTTAAAGACCTGCGGGCCCGGGCTGCGGCCCGGGGGCTTTCGATTCTGAGTCAGTCCGAGTACATCTCCGAGGTTTACCGAGCTGACCGGACCTTTGACGCCGTCGGGGCCTTCTGGAAGGGGCGGGTCCGGTGGCTCGCCGTCCAGGTGAGTCGGGACGGCTCGAACTGGTCCCCCTGGTACGACGTGGTCATCGGCGCCCACGGGCCGACCGCCGGCGAGTACGGCGAGCTCATTGTTACCGGAGATGCCCGGTACCTGCGGTTCAAGCTCGGCCTGGGCGAGGGGTTCGACACCGACGTGCTCAACTTCGAACTGATCGATTCCGGGCCGGGCCCGAGCACCAAAGATATCGTTAACGGCAAGGTTGGCCTGATGGCTCCCCTGGACGCCCCGGGCCAGCGGATTATCTCCCGGGCCGAGTGGGGGGCCGACGAGCGGCTGCGGTTTGACGAGAAGGGCCAGGAAATCTGGCCCCGGCAGTACCACGTGATTAAAAAGGCGATTATCCACCACACCGTTACCCGCAACGGCGACCTGAACCCGGCGGCGACCGTCCGGGCGATTTACTATTATCACGCTAAAGTGCTCGGCTGGGGCGACATCGGCTATAACTACCTGGTCGACCAGCAGGGAAACGTCTACGAGGGTCGCTGGGGCGGGGCCGGGGTGCAGGGCGGGCATGCTGCCTACGGGCCTGATGCGAACGGCAATATGGGGCCGGATTACAACCCGGCCAGCGTTGGCATCGCGGTCCTCGGCAACTACGAGGGTCAGGCGCCCCCAAGCGATGCCCGGCTCGGCCTCGATAAGGTCCTTGCCTGGAAGCTCGGGGCCTGGCAGATTGACCCGACCGGCCGGGGGCCCTTTGTCGACAAGGACCTGCCGAATATCGCCGCCCACCGGGACTGCCAGCCGCCGAACGTGCCGGTGCCCTGGCGCAACGGCGGAACCCTGTGCAACGGGACGGCCTTTTACCGGCAGATGGACGCCGTGCGGGGCGAGACGGCCGACTTCGTCCGGCGCCTTCCGGTTCGGCCCCCGGATTACGATATTCCGGGTGGGCACTTTTTCACCCAGACGAACGGCCGGGGTGGGGCGGGGGGCACCGGTTACTCGGTGACCAATGCCGACGGCATCCGCTTCTGGGACGAGTTTCGGCGACTGGGCGGGGTCCAGGCCGTGGGCTACCCGGTTTCCCGCCGCTTCAGCTGGAACGGCTTCATCTGCCAGGCGTTCCAGCGGGTCATCTTCCAGTGGCGGCCGGAGGTGGGCCGGGTCTATTTTGTCAACGTTTTCGACCTGCTTCATGATGCCGGTAAGGACGGCTGGCTTGAAACCTATCGCAATGTTCCCCGGCCCTTCGACACGTCCCCCGACACGGGCCTGCCGTGGGGTGAGGTGGTCCGGCGGCATCTGAGCATGCTCGATAACAACCCCGCCCTCAAGGCGCGATACTTTGCGGAGAGTGACCCGATCCTGTACTTCGGGCTGCCAATGTCCTACGCCGATTACGGCCCGGTAGCGGTGGTCCGGTGCCAGCGGGCCGTATTACAGTACTGGAAAGTGAAGACCCCATGGTCAAATCCCGGCGACGTCCTCGTGGCCAACGGGGGCGACGTCTCAAAAGAGGCCGGCCTGCTACCCACCCGGGCCATCGTGCCCGAGGATCCGCCCTACCCCTGGGTGAACAGCTAGGCCGCAGCGCCGTTCTGGTCGCCCTGGTCCTCCTGTTCGGCATCCTGCTCGGCCTGGGGGCCTGGGGTGCCCTCTTTTCGAGTCAGGGGCCGCTCTGGCTGGTGCGGCCGGCTCCAACCGCGACCCCGGGGGCGACCACCCCACCGGCTTCCCCAACGCCGGCCCGAACGCCTACTCCGCCTTCCGCCGGGCAGGGCTTAGCCGCGGCTGTCTCAGCCTTCACGGCGGCTGCCTTCGTCCAGTTCGATATCACCGGCACCTACGCGTTTACATCGACCGGCCAGCTTTTCACCGTCGAGCTTTCCGGCCGGGGCGCGATTGCCCGGCCGGATCGGTTTAAGTCAGTCCTGACCGGCCAGTATGACTCCTTCTTTGGGTTCTATAAAGTTGGCCGGGAGCTGCGGTGCCAGAGCCCGAAGGGCACCTTCTCGCCGCCGGAGTGCACCCCGGCCTTCGGGGCGCCCGGCAAAGGGGGCTCGCCGTATCTGGCCGTTCTCTATTTGCAGAATCCGACGGCGGTCCGGGACCTGGGTTTGGAGACCGTCGGGGGCCGGCGGCTGCGGCATTTTGCCTTTAAGCCCGACACGGCGAGGATCCTGGCGCAGGAGCCGGGGGTTGGGCCCATTTTCGACCGGCTCGATATTGCCGCCGAGGTCTGGGTTGACCCGGCCGGCAATCTGCCCCAGCGGCTAGATATCCGGGTCTCTCAGCCGGGCCAGGAAGGAACCGAGCTCTGGACGATGAGCCTGCGGTTCCGGGATTACGGCCAGCCGGTTCAGATCAGCTTGCCAGCCCAGTAATCGTTAAGGTCGACGACGGTTGCGGACCACCAACCGAAAGGCCCGGTCTATTCGCCGGCTATGAAATTGACATCCCGGAATCAGGTATGGTAAATCCTAGCGACACTGCTGACTGCGGAGGGTCCACCATGTGGGGAGACGTTCGCCGCCGAAGAATGGCCCGCTGGATTGCTGGGATCCTGGGCTGCGCGCTCTTAGTTGCCGCTTGCGTCCCGTCCCCGACAACCCCTTCTCGTGAGCAGCAGGCGACCCGGTTTACGATGCCGCAGACCCTTGTCTGGACAGCCTATGACGTGGGTTCTGCTGGCTACAGCCAGGCCCTCTCCATCGGTAACGCCATGGCCCAGAAGGAGGGCATCACCCTGCGGATTATCCCGGGGGGCAATGACGTGGCCCGCCAGTTTTCCTCTCCCAGGAAGGCGTCATGGATTTTGCGACGACTGATTGGGGCCCACAGCAGGTCAGGATCCTGGGTGCAGCCTGGTCGGCCTTTAATACGGGCGTTGCGTCCTGCGCCGGCGATGTCGGCATCAAGACCGTTTACGACCTCAGGGGCAAACGCATCGCCTGGGTGGTCGGGGCGCCAGCCCTTAACCTCAACATGACGGCCTTCCTGGCCGCCGGCAATCTCACCTGGAACGATGTCCAGAAGGTGGATTTCCCGAGCTGGGGTGCCTCGCTCCGGGCAGTCATTGAAGGCAAGGCTGATTGTGCGATTGCGAGCACGAACTCGGGCCAGGCCTACGAGATTGCGTCGTCGCCCCGCAAGTACACCCCGGCGGCGATGCCAAAGCCGTTGGAAGACCCGGCCGCCTGGGAGCGCCTGAAGAAGTATGCCCCCTATTTTGAGTACAACGAGGCAACCATCGGGGCTCCGCCGGTTTCGCCCGAGAACCCCCATATTGGGGCGACCTACGGATATCCGATTATCTCGACCTACGCCTGGCAGGACGTCGAGCTTGTCTACCAGATGACCCGGATGCTTTATGAGCTGTTCCCCCTCTATAAAGACGCCTATCCGGGGAATGACGGGTTCGGCCTCGACCGCCAGCGGTTCAAGTGGGTGGTTCCGTACCATGAGGGTGCCGTCCGTTACTTCAAAGAGAAGGGCGTCTGGAACGACGAATACGAAAAGCACAACCAGCAACTGATCCGGCGCCAGGAGGTGCTCGCCAAAGCCTGGGAGCGGGCCCTGGATGAGGCCCAGAAACAGCAGGTTCCGGCGGCAAACTTCCCCGATTTCTGGATGAAGATCCGGGCCGAGGAACTGCGGAAGGCCGGTTTCGACCCTTACTGGACCGAGAAGTTCTGGTAATCAAAATGCCGGGCCTGGTTGGTAGCGGGCCCGGCCGCCTAAGGCGGCTCTGTGAGTATACGTCGTCGACCGCCGAGCCATGAGTGAGATTGGAGCCACCGACCGGTACCGGCAACTGGGTCCCTTCTGGGAGACCGTCACGGCCGTCCTGACGGCTGTCGGGATCCTGCTGGCGGTCAACCAGATTTTCAACCTCAGGTTCTTTGTGGGCTTTGTTCTGCTGGAAAACCGCTACCTGTACCTCCTGCTGGGCATTTTCCTGGCGCTGACGTTTATCGTCTTCC
>JAUQQI010000176.1 GCA_030549955.1 Chloroflexota bacterium | reverse complement strand
AGGACCGACGCCGGAACTGCTCGGCCGTTCAGGCGACCGAGACTTCGGCCGCCGGCCTGAATTTCCCGGCGGAGGATGAGCAGACCGTCCTCGGCCTCGAAGCCGAGGTCCGCAAGCTGGCGGGCAAGTTCAGCCGGGGCGCTTCTCAGGTCGAAGACAGCCTCAATGGCGGCCTGGGCTGAGCCGGCCCGGACCAGGGCCGGGTCGGCCCGGTCGCCGAGGACGAGGGCCAGGGCATCGATAATTATACTTTTCCCGGCGCCGGTCTCGCCGGTCAGGAGGGTGAGGCCCGGACTGAACTCGAGGTCCAGCCGGTCGATAATGGCAAAGTCGCGTATGCGCAGTTCAACCAGCATTGCCCCTGGCTCACAGCTCCGAATCCCGACCCCGCAGCCGCCGCAGCAGCGAGCTGTAAAAATAGTTCCGGGGCTGCCAGCGCAACAGGTTGGCGGTGTAAGGGCTTAAAGTTGCGCAGACCAGGTCGCCCTGCTCGAGGGGCAGATGCTCCTGGCCATCGACAACCAGAAACGGCTGGTGGTCGGCAACGGCTTCCATTTCAATTTTAGCCCCGCCGGGGACAATAAGGGTCCGGTCAAACGAAAGGTGGGGATTTATCGGGGTGATGAGAATGTCCGAAAGCTCCGGATGCAGGATGGGCCCGTCGGCGGCCAGAGCGTAGGCGGTGCTCCCGGTCGCGGTAGCGACGATAACCCCGTCCCCAACGTAGGTGGTAAGATAAGCCCCATCCACCGAGACTCGGACCCGAATAACCCGGGCAATGCTGCCTCGACTCATGACCACGTCATTCAGGGCGAGAAGCTCCCGGACGGCTGAGCCCGAGCGGGTGAGGGTTGCGCTGAGCATCCGGCGCCGCTCAACCCAGCCGTCGCCTTTAAGGACATCGGGCAGCCGTTCGAGGAGCTGGTGGGGGTCGAACTCGGTCATGAAACCAAGCCGGCCGAGGTTGACCGCAAGGATCGGGATGCCCAGGGGCGCGGCGACCCGGGCCGCGGCCAGGATGGTCCCATCCCCCCCGAGGCTGATAATCAGGTCGGCCTCGAGGGGTGTCGGCGGGGAAGCAACATCGGCGACCCAGGCTTCGAGGCCAAACCCGGTCAGGTGCTGGCGAACAACGGCGGCCCAGTGGGCGGCGTTTCGGACCCTGGGCTGGAAAACTATTCCAATTTTACGGTACAAAGCCCGGGCCTCCTGCGGATTCCGTCCAAAAGATACGGTTTACGAACTTTTAAGTCAAGAACCCGGCCGGCGGACCACCAGGTCGATGTTTATATACCCGGCATCTTCCTCGACCCGGAAGTAGAGGCGGTACCGGCCTACATCAGCCCGCAGGATGCCCGAAAGCTCGCCCCGCAGCCGCCGGACGACCCCAAGGCTCCCAACCGGGACGGCGCTTAGAGGTATAAGCTGGTCGTCCCAGTACTCTTTCTCCTCTGGGGGACGCTTTAAAAACTCGGCCCGATTCCGGTCCCGGATCACCTCGGCCGTCGCCTCCCAGTCCTCCAGAAACTCCCGGACCTCGCCCCAACGGCCGGTGGCCGTCGCGGCCTGCCACAATCGCTCCAGTTCGGTCCGAAAGTCGGCCCGGTCGGACGGGGAAAGGTTGTCTACCCACGGAAATGACCGGGCGGAATTTTCGAATAAGAATTGCTCCACCAAACGACGTATGACCCCGAAATCCCGCATGGTCCCTTATCCCGGTTATTTCACCCCCCGTCCGGTTTGACCCGCCAGATTCCGTAGTCGATCACCGTCGCTTCGGTCTCAACCGGCCGGTACCAGCACACCCTGGGTCCTACCCCGGCCCGCAATTTCCAGCCCAGCGATTTTGGCTCGGCCTCGAGCCGCCTCAGTAGCTCTTCAACCTTGGCAATAATATCGGCCCGGTCTGCTTCGTTAAGCAGCTCCGAGCCCCAGGCCAGCTCCCGGCAACGGTTAAGGTTGACCACAACAGTATACCAGAAGCCCCAATCCCGACTAAGCAGCCGGGCAAGGTAATTCGGGTCGATAGCATCGGCCTCGGCGGGGGCCAGGGGGTGGGCCCGCAAAAGGAGCCAGGTGTCCTTGAGGTCCTTTTCGGAGAACTCGACGATCTGCAGCTTTTCTAAGAGCAGGTCGGTAGGGGTAATGGTCGGAAAGTCCAGCCCCAGCCGGTCCTTAAGGGGTATGTCATGGTTGAACATAAGCTTGTCGAAGAAGACGTCGACCTGGAACCAGCCGTCGGGGTGGAAATAAATATGACGTTCGGAGGCGGCCGTGGAAAGGGTGGTTTTGCGCTTGATGTAACCCAGCTCGGCAAAAAATCCCGGTAGCTGAGGCCGTTGACGCCGGTAAGCGGCAAAATCCAGGTCAGTGAATTCCTGCTCGGCCCGGAAGGGCGCATCCGTTACCAGCCGGCCGAGCCGCCGGGCAAAATCGGCCTGGTTCTCGCAGTGCATCCGGATCGCGACCCCGCCCAGCAACCGCAAAACGATCCCCCGCTCCTGCGCCAGCGCGGCCAGCCGCCGGCCCTCGGCAAAGAAAACCTCGCTCGGCACGACCCCGCCCCACTCGGGCGGGAGCCGGCGTTCCGAAACCCACAGCACAAAGCCCTGCCCGCTCATACCAGCTGCTCCCGGTGGGCCTTAACATCCTCCGGCAGGTCGTACCAGCGGACCCGCTCGCCGACCGCGGCCCGGGCCTTCCAGAAGATGGACTTGGGGTTCCCCTCGATCTGGGCCCGCAGCTCCTGAATGCGACCGCCGACCAGCCTGAGGTCGGCGGTGTCGAGGTAGCGGGGGGCGAGTTGGAGGATCCGGTCCAGGTTCAGGGTGACGGTCCGGTACCAGCCCCAGTCGGCGGCGCAGAGCCGGACGATGGGGCCGGGGTCGATGCCGGTCGGCTCGGCTCCCAGGGGGTAGCCCTTCAGAAGGGCCAGGATATCCAGCAGGTCCTTCTCATTTAACTGAACGACCTGGAGCTTGGTCAGCAAAAGGTCGGCAAGGGGCAGGGTATAATCATGAGCCTCGAGGCGGCCGACCAGACTCAACCGGTGACACATTCGAAAGGTATCAAGGAAGACATCAACTTCCCCGTTCCCTGCCGGCCGGAAGAAGTTCAGCCGGGTCCGGCCCTGAAGGGCATTGAAGAGCCTGTTGGGTTCGTAGCCCTGGTCAACGAAGAGCTCTTTAACTTCCCCCCGCCACCGGCTGTAAGTTGCAAAATCCAGGTCAGGTATCCGGGCCGGATCCTGACGGTGGCGAGCCGACGGGCACCGCAGGGCGATGGCCACGCCGCCCAGCGCCCGCAGCATGATGCCCTTCCGGGCTGCGGCCTCAATAAGCCGGACGGCTTCCGCCTTCGGGTCCAGACCCTGCACTCTCGGCCAGACCTTGACAAAATTCCGGGGCGGTGTTAGGTTAAGCCGGGTTATTTTACCATATGCATCGTAGGGGGGTGAGAAGTAAAAAGCAGCGTATTGTTTCCGGTCCGGTGTTAACCACTCAAAAGGGGGTAGGTCACAATGGAGGCTCCGGCAGAACGGTTATTTGTCAGGCGTGCGACGGGTCTGGTTCGCGAAATTGGTCTCCCCACGGCAGTAATCATCGGCCTTTGCAACGTTATCGGTCTGGGCTGGCAGAAGCGGGTTTTCCAGGTCGTCGGCTGGACCCCGGTCCGGGAGAGCGAATACTTCCTGGGAATCCATCCCATGACGATGGCATTCCTGCTAGGCGGCATTCTGGTTTTGCTGACGGCCTGGTGTTATGCGTCCCTGGCGGCGGCGATGCCCCGGTCCGGTGGCGGTTACGTGTTTATTTCCCGTATCATCCACCCGGCGGCCGGATTTATTGGCGGCTGGCTGGCCACCTGGGCGACGGCGGTTTCCTATGGCCTCATTGGCGTGGCCGTAATGGAGTCGCTCATTATTTTCGGTGGCCTGGCCGGCATTCAGGTCCCCGAGTCGTTCAGCTCGCCCCTGGGCCTGTTTCTCTTCGGCCTGGTGGTAATTGTCATCTTCAGCGGGATAGCCTTCTTCGGCGTCAGGATTTACGGCTACTTCCTGTGGGCCCTGTTTATCGTCCCCGCCATCATCCTGCTGCTGGTTTACATCCTGTTCCTGACGGCCAACCCCGATACCCTCAATGCCGGGATCCAGTCGCTCTTCGGGGTACAGGCCGACCGGGTGACCCGGGCCGCCATTGACCAGGGTATGGCCCGCATTGCCGCCGGCAATACCTATTGGGGTGCGGTGGCTACCGCCCTGATCGGGGCGGTCTGGGCCTACGGCGGCTACGTCGCCTCGACCTTCGTGGCCGGCGAGGTTAAGGAGGGAGCCCGCAATGTTCCCCGGGCCGTGCTCACGACCGGTATCGTGGTTATCCTGCTCTACGTCACAATTTCTTTGCTGCTTGGCCGGGCGAGCGCAATGATCGGCCGGGTCGACGACTTCTCCCTGGGCTCGGCCATCGGCTTTATGAACTACGGCGGCGGCGACTGGAAGGCGGCAGGTCTGCCGAAGATCGGTGGCTGGATGCCGATGGTGGCGGCGATGCAGGCGGCCGGCCTTGGTATGGGCAACTGGGTGATGTTCCTGCTGGTGCTCTTCTCGGCGATGTGGGTTGCCAATGACATTCCGCCCTTCATCCTGACGACCTCCCGGACGGTCTTTGCGATGGCCTTCGACCGGATGCTGCCGGAGGCCTTCGCCGATGTCAGCGAGCGGTTCCACTCGCCGACCTGGGCCATCGTGGGCGTGTCAGTTGTTGCCGTCTTCGGGGCAGCTGCCGAGTCGGACCTGTTCAGCTCCGCCGGAATTGGCCCGGGGCAGGGCTCGCTGATTTACGCCCTCATTAACCCAGGCGGGGCGCTGACGGCCACTGACATCTGGGGCGGCATCTTCGACACGCTGGTGGTCCTGGCCGCCCTGCTCTTCGCCTACCGGAAGGCGGACATCTTCGAACGGTCGCCTTTCCGCCAGAGCAAAACAACCCTGACGGTGGTGGGGGCCGCCGCGGTTATTGCCAACCTGTGGGCCCTCTGGACGTTTATTACCCACCCAAAGGGCTGGTACATCTTCGGGATCACGGACCTGGTGACGGCAATGCCCTTCATCTTCTCGCTGGTGCTGATCCTGGCCGCTGTGGCCATCTACGCCTACTATGCCAACCGCAACCGGGTCACCGGTGTCGACATGCGGACGATCTTTGCTACCATCCCGCCGGAGTAAAGCTTAAGGTGCGGGGGCCGGACTTAAAATCCGGCCCCCACTTCCTGAAAAGATGGACCGGGTTCGCCAGTATTTGCTGGGTCTCGAAAAGAACCTGATGCTCGGCAGCGGCCAGTGGGTTGCCGATTTCTCCGAGTCCTTCTGGGACTACCAGGGCGGTCGGGTCCGGTTTGACCTTTTTATACGGGGGAACACCCGGAACCGCGGGTTTCTGTTTTCGCGGTTCCTGGCTGTTTTCGTACTACCGAATTACCGGGTGGGCTGCTTTGTCCGGGCCGGCCCCCTGGACCGGGCTGAGTTCTGGCAGGTGGTGCAGGGCGCCGAGAAACAGGTTGAGCGGGAGGGAATGCATTGGGGCTGGCTGGTGCTGGTAAACGAGGCGTCTTTTTCGAGCCAGGTCCGGCGGGCGGTCGAGCTTTTCGACCGGCCAGACCTGGGGGTGGCCCTGGTGGAGCTCGGGCCGAATCGGGTGGTCGTCAGCGACTCCTACCTGGGTCGGACGATGGCGCGGCACGTCCGGCCGCGGCTTAAGCAATGAGGAAGGTTGCACCCGTCCAGGTCGGTGCCCTGGTCAGGATATATGTCGTCGCTTTTTTCTCGTTTCCGTAAGCTGGGCCGTTATCAGCTTCCTGCTGGCCGGGGATATATACCTCTCCTGGCCGCTTTTTATATCAAACCTGGCCGTAGCCCTGCTGCTGGCCCTCTGGTTTTACCGGCGGCGTTACCACGCCGTCCTCGTCCTGCATGACGAGGGCCTTCGGTTCGAGCGGGGCGGGGTAACCGTGGCGACCCGCTGGGCGGAAGTGGACCGGGTGTCTCTGGTCCACTTGGGCGGGGGCAGGATGGCTGTCCGGCTCTACTTCCAGGACCCCGGACGGGAGCCGCTGGACCTGCCCGTCTCGGACCTGCGACTCGCCCCGTCCGACTTCCGGTTCGAGGTAATGGGGCGGGTCCGGTCGGCCCGGAGGGAAATCGGGTCCCAGGATGAATCAGTTTGAAAAACCAGGTCAGAAGGGTGACGTAGAGGTATGGCACGAACCAGGTTTTTGTTTTCTTCGGACTTCCACGGTTCCGAAACCGTCTGGCGGAAGTTTCTAAACGCGGCCAGGATCTTCGACCTGGATGCCCTGATCCTGAGCGGCGACATGACGGCCAAAGTGATGGTGCCCATCATTCGCCAGCCGGACGGCACCCACCGGGCCTCATTGCTGGGGCGGGATTATGTTCTGGCCGAAGAAGAGGTGCCCAAATTCGAGGAGAAGTGCCGGCTCATCGCTTACATACCTTACCGGACGACCCCCGAGGAGGCCCACCGGATCGCCACCGACGAGGACTACCGGGAAAACCTTTTCGAGCAGCTTGAGGCCGAGACCATCCGGCACTGGCTCTCCCTGATCCCGGACCGCGTTCCCGAGAAGTGCAAGGTGATAATGAGCCCTGGTAACGACGATAAGTTCTCGGTGGATGAGGTCCTGCGGAGCGACCCGCGGGTCATTTACGGGTCAGACGAAGTCGTCTGGCTCGACGACGAGCATGAAGTGCTGTGTTGCGGCTGGGCGAACAAGACGCCTTTTAATTCGCCCCGGGAACTTAGCGAGGAAGAGCTGGAGGTGAAGCTCGAGTCGCTGGTGGCCAGGGTGCGGAACGTACGCAAGGCGGTCTTCTGCATCCATGTGCCGCCTCACGATACACCCATCGACACGGCACCGGCCCTGGATAAGGACCTGCGGCCCATCGTCCGGGGCAGTCAGGTCCTGATGATACCGGTCGGGTCGAAGGCAGTCCGCCGTATCATCGAGAAATACCAGCCCCTGGTGGCCCTCCACGGCCACGTCCACGAGAGCCCGGGATTCGTCAGGATCGGCCGAACCCAGTGCCTCAACCCTGGCAGCGAGTACAATGAGGGCATCTTCAAAGGCTTCCTGGTCGAGGTCGAAGGCGACCGGATCTTGAGGCTTCAGCGGGTCGAGGCCTGAATAAAAACCACCGGTCCCGACCGGGGA
>JAUQQI010000068.1 GCA_030549955.1 Chloroflexota bacterium | reverse complement strand
ACAGTACTGCCGCCCCGAGGCCCAAGTTCCTCCGGGGCCAGGGCGGCGTGATTCCGACCTATTGGCTGGGTCCCCACCCGGGGCCGCGGTTCGGCATTCGGGACTGTTCTGAGATTGCGCCCCGGCTCCGGCCGGCAAAGGTGGACCCGACCACGGCCGCGGTGGCTGTAACCTGCCGCTGCCGGCCCCTGCCCCGGGGCCGTATCTAGTTTCTCATCCCCCTGGACGCTGGCTTCCGCCCGGAGGAGATTCCTGAAGACGTCCACTGCTGGGAGCTTGCCCGGTTCCTCGGCCTACCCCGGGGCGTCGGGGCCTTTCCGGTGCCCTGTACCCTACAATTGAGCGCCGCTGACCTTCGCAAAGTCCCCGGTCAGGCCTGCCCGCTCAGGCGGAGCCACCAGTCGGGGACGCGCACCGACTCGACCCGGTCATAGAAGTCATAGGGTTTGATATCGAGGACAGGCGTGCCGTTATAGGCGTCAAGGCCGCGCACGGTCAGCACGTTGTCCCGCCGCCCGAGCAGCTCGACTACCGCCAGGCCGATCGGATTCGGACGGTGGGGCGTCCGGGTTGCGAACAGTCCCACTCGTGGCAGGTCGGTTCGACCTCGCGGGTGGACTTTGAGGTCGATGCCCGCGCTGGGGTCAATTCGGTGCATCCAGAAGATGATAAAAAGGTGGGAGTAGGCTTCAATTCCCTCAAGGGCTTCGGTCAGTTCTGGGGCCACGACCACGTTGGCGACCGCCTCACGACGGCGGAAACGTATCTCCTCATCGGGGACCGGCGTCTGCACGTAGCCGATAGGCCGAAGGGTAATGGGGCCTTCCATCACGGCCGAAATCAACCTCCTGACCGATTTTAACCCCTCCAGCGCGAAGCGGGTCAGCCAGCCGGCGTGGCGCCGGCGCCACCCTCGATGACCGGGCCATGCCGGTGGATGAGGCTTCCTTCCCTCCAGCAACCGGTTTAGCCGCTCAACCCAGCCCCCGTTCCTTCTGGAGCCTTGCAATCTATTTAGGGCCGGCATCCGGCCGAATAGTGGTCGTCGCCCAGGTCTGACCATACATGGGCGAGCAGGTAATGTGGGGGCCGGAGAGGCGGGGTTGAAAACCGACCTGGCCGGGCGGGCCGCCTCGTAGCCGGTCCTTGACAGTTTGGGGGCCTTGTGTATACTTTAGTTATGGGCGGTCAGTCGGAGGCCGCCGTTTTAGGGGCGTAGCTCAGCCAGGTAGAGCAGCGGTCTCCAAAACCGCCGGTCGGGGGTTCAAATCCCTCCGCCCCTGCCGGTCCGGATGGGCCGCCTGCAAACCGTGCCGCGGTGGTGGAATCTGGCAGACACGCCGTCTTGAGGGGGCGGTGCCGAAAAGGCGTGCGGGTTCAAATCCCGCCCGCGGCACCCGGGCGGAAGTGGCGCAGCGGTAGCGCGTC
Source organism: Chloroflexota bacterium (assembly GCA_030549955.1). GTDB lineage: Bacteria > Chloroflexota > Dehalococcoidia > JAUQQI01 > JAUQQI01 > JAUQQI01. The sequence goes on along the minus strand of JAUQQI010000068.1, from coordinate 5,819 downwards.
TCCTTGCCAAGGAGAAGGTCGCGGGTTCGAATCCCGTCTTCCGCTCCAGCCTGGGCTGGCGGCGTAGCCAAGTGGTTAAGGCAGCGGTCTGCAAAACCGCGATTCGGCGGTTCGAATCCGCCCGCCGCCTCTTTTTTTCCCCCGCCCGGCAGTAAGGTCAGTCCCTCCAGATTGCCCCGCCATTGTGGATAATAGAAGTGGACGAAAGTTCTGGCCTTGCCGCCGCTTTTCCGGTAAATCCTCTGTAAGAACAAGCTGTGGCGCCCAGAAGTCGACTCGCCCGCCGACCCAGCACCGTAATGCCGCCGGCAGAAGCCGCTGGGCTGGTCCGGTCGTGCCCCGGCCTGACGCCTGAACTTGCCGGTAAGCTCGTCCGACCGTTCCGGGTCGTTGCCTTCGACTGGGACGGCACCGCCGTTGTGAGCCGGTGGGAGGACGCCTCGCCGGTCCGCGATATTATCGAGCGGCTTCTCCGGGCCGGCGTCTACGTCGTGGTCATAACCGGCACCAACTTCCAGAACATCGACCGCCAGCTTACTTCCCATATTTGCGGCCCGGCCAAACAGAACCTCTTCGTGGCGGCCAACCGGGGGTCGGAGGTCTTCGGGTTCGATGTCTACGGCCAACCGGTGGTCTGCTGGCAGCGGGTGGCCACTCCGGAAGAGGACCGCCTGCTCACCGAAATCGCCGACGCGGTCCGGGATGAGCTCAGGGCCAGAACCGGGCTCGAGGTCGGGGTAATCTATGACCGGCTTAACCGGCGCAAGGTCGACCTTATTCCCCTTCCCGAATGGGCGGACCCGCCGAAGTCGGCCGTGGGCGACCTCCTGAAAGCCGTTGAGGGGCGGCTCAGGAGTGGGGGCCTTGCCGGAGGTCTCCTCGAGGCGATCCAGCTCGCCCGGAAGGTTGCCCTCGAGAAGGGGCTGACCGACGCCCGGATCACGAGCGACGTCAAGCACATCGAAATTGGGCTGACCGACAAGTCCGACAGCATGCGCTGGGTCGCTGGCGAGCTGGCCCGGGCCCGGGGAATTCCCCTGACCGAGATACTGATTGGTGGGGATGAGTTCGGTCCGGTCGGCGGCGTGGAGGGGAGCGACTACCGGATGCTCATCCCCGAGGTCGCCGACGCGACCATCGTCTCGGTGGGACCCGAACCCAACGGCGTGCCGGCCCCGGTTCTCCACCTGGGTGGCGGGCCACCCTGCTTCAGGGCGTTGCTGGCGGCGGTGGCAGGCGTCTGGGAGACCCTTCAGCCGGGGCGGCTCAGCCTGCCGGCAGTACCGTTTGAGGACCCCCTCTGGTACCTGACCCAGGACGGCTACGAGCCGACGCGGGAGCGGGCTTTCGAGGCCCTCTTTGCGGTCGGAAACGGCTACGCCGGGGTAAGGGGATCCCTGCCGGAGGGAACCGCCCATGGCGCCCCGGCCACCTACCTGGGCGGGGTCTACGATGATGGGCCGGTGCCCGGTGCGCCGCCAGAACTTGCCGTTGGCCCGAACTGGACCGACCTGAGGGTCTACGTTGGGGGTGAGCCCCTGACACCGGACGGGACGGAGACCATCCAGCACCGGCGGGGCCTGGATATGCGCCAGGCCATCTTCTGGCGGGAGTGGATTTGCCGGGACAGGGCCGGGCGGACGACCCGGACGTACCTGGCCCGGCTGGCCTCCCTGGCTGACCGCCACGTGCTTGTCCAGTCGGTTGTTGTCGTTCCCGAAGACCATGCGGGGCCGGTAGTCCTGGAGAGCAGGTTCGCCGTGCCCCGCCGGGCTGACGGTCAGCCCCACCCGGTCCGCGTCCTCAGGGCGGAGGCGGACGCGGTCGTGCTTGAGTGGGAGATCCGGCGGGGTGTGGCGATTGCGTTCGCCATTGGTCACCAGGCCTGGCCGGCCGTGACCCCAGGTGTGGAAATCGACGGGGGCGAGATAATTGCCCGGTGGACCTTTCACGGTTCACCGGGCCGGTCCGTCCGGCTTGACCGGTTTGCGGTGGCCTTTACCTCCCAGGATACGGCGGCGCCCGCCGACGCGGCCCTGGCGCGGCTCCGGGAGGTTATGGCTCGGGGCGCGGTCGTGGCGACCCGGTCCCACATCTGCCGGTGGGACCGGCTCTGGGCGGAGGCGGACCTCCGGGTTGAGGGCGACCCTTCGGCCCAGAAGGCCCTCCGGTTTGCGGCTTATCACCTGAGCAGCGCGGCCAACCCCGAAACCGACCGGGCATCGATTGGGGCCCGGGCCCTCACCGGCCCGGGTTATAAAGGGCACGTCTTCTGGGATACCGAGATTTATATGTTCCCTTTCTTCGTGTTCACCCAGCCGGAAGCCGCCCGCGCCCTCCTGATGTACCGGTACCGGACCCTCCCGGCCGCCCGGCTCAACGCCCGTCAGCTCGGCTACCAGGGTGCCCTCTACGCCTGGGAGTCGGCGGATACGGGCGAAGAAACCACCCCGTCCTTTGCGCTGGCCGCCGACGGGACCGTCATTCCGATACTGACGGGCCAGCTTGAGGACCATATAAGTGCGGACGTCGCCTACGCTGTCTGGCAGTACTGGCAGGCGACCGGCGACGACGATTTCTTCCGGGAGGCCGGGGCCGAGATCCTGGTCGAGACGGCCCGGTTCTGGGCGAGCCGGTGCCGGCGCGGTCCGGACGGCCTCTATCACATCTACCGGGTAATCGGCCCGGACGAGTACCACGAGGGCGTCGACGATAATGCCTACACGAACGTGATGGCCCAGTGGAACCTGCAGCGGGCCGCCGAAGCGGTCTACACCCTCCAGCAGCGCTGGCCCGACGATTGGCGCCGTCTCTTCGAAAAGCTCAGGCTTGATTTTGGCGAACCCCAGGAATGGACCCGGATTTCGGCCCGAATGTACACGGGGTTTGACCCGAAAACCGGCCTGTTTGAGCAGTTTCGGGGCTATTTCAGCCTGGAGGAGATCGACCTTTCCGCCTACCGCGACCGCAAAGTTCCGATGGACGTCCTGCTCGGCCCGGAGCGGGTCCGCCGCTCAAAGATTATCAAGCAGCCGGATGTTGTGCTCCTTATCTATCTGCTCTGGGACCGGTTCCCGGCCGAAGTCCGGCGTGCCAATTTCGAGTACTACGAGCCCCGGACCGCCCACGGAAGCTCGCTCAGCCTGGGCGTGCACGCGGCCGTCGCCGCCCGCCTGGGGTACACGGATAAGGCCCTCGCCTATTTCCGACAGGCGGCTGAGATCGACCTCGCCGACCGGATGGGTAATGTGGCGGCGGGCGTCCACGCCGGGGCCCTCGGGGGCCTCTGGCAGGCGGCCGTCCTCGGCTTCCTCGGACTGCGCCTGACCGCTGACGGCCTTACCTTCTCGCCGAGACTTCCAGCAGGGTGGGGCCGGGTAGACCTTGTCCTCCACTGGCTCGGCCGGAGGCTTGCGGTTGCGGCGACCCGGGAGCCGCGCCGGCTCCAGCTCCGGCTGGAGGGCCAGAACCCGGTGGACGTAACCCTTAAGCCCTGGGAAGAGCTTTTGCTGACGCCGGGCGGCCGTTACCTGCTCGGCCGCACCGACGGCATTAGCTGGGTCGTTCCCCCGGCCAGCCGCTAGGTGTTTTAACCGGCCGGTTTGCTGCACCGTGGCCGCTGTGGTAGTAGTAATTAACGCTGGCTGAAAGGCGGGGGACTCCAGGGATGACCGTTGAATTCAGCTCGAGCCTGTCAGCTGCCCGGGAATACCGCCGGCGGGGCTGGCTCCCGATGCCGTACCGCTCGGGCGAGCCCCTCAGCCGTGCGGGTTGGGCGGACCCTTCGGTCGTTGCCGCGGAACTCGACCAGTTCTTCGCCCCGGATACCGGGGTCGCCATCGTCCTCGGGTCCGCGTCCGGCGGTTTGGTGCGGGTGAGTGTCGGGTGCCCTGAAGCGGCCGCCCTTGGGCCGGTATTTTTGCCCCGAACCGCCGTCGCCGACGGACCCCGGAAGGCCCCCCAGCCGACCGGATACTGGTACATCACGAACCCGCCGGTCCCAACGGCCCGGTTTTCCGAGCCCGATGGCCGGCAGGTCCTCGTCGAGCTCTGGGGTGAAGGCAGCGCCGCCCCGGCCCCGCCGTCGGAATCCCCGGAAGGTGAAATCCTCGAATGGAAGAGGTTCGGCCGGCCGGCCGAAGTCGCGCCGGCGAACCTCCTGGCCGCGGTAAACCGGCTCGCGGCTGCCGCCTTCATCGTCAGACACTGGCCCCCAGAAGATGACCAGGCCCGGAAGAAGTTTCCGGTGGCGGTCGGGGCGGTCCTGGCCCAGGCCGGGTGGGAGCCGGCCGATATCCGGCAGTTTGTCGCCACGGTCTGCCAGGCCGCCGGCGACTCCCGCCGGGGACTGGACCTTGAGGACGACGGCATCCGGGGCCTCGGGGCCGAGGCGGAATTCGTCGCCTGGCCGGTCCTCTCAGACGTCCTGGGACTCGACGGGACGGACCGCCTCCGGGAATGGCTCGGCATCCAGCGGCCGGCGACCGTAGAGCTTGCCAGCCCGGAACTTTCGGATGCCGGCAACGGCCGGCGGTTTGCCGAAAGATTCGGCCACCAGCTTCGGTTTGTTGACGAACTCGGCTGGCTCGGGTGGGATGGGCGGCGGTGGGCCCCGGTGCAGCCCGCGACCCTCGTTGAAATGGGGACCCGGGTTGTCCGGAGCCTCTATCAGGAGGCGGCCCAGACCGAGGACGGGCCCCGCCGCCGGGCCCTGGCCGACCACGCCCGCCGGTCGGAGTCGCGAAGCCGACTCCTCGCCATGGTGGCCCACGCCGAACGGCTCCTCCGGTCCGGCTTGACCGAGCTTGACGCCGACCCCATGCTCTTCAATGTCCGGAACGGGACCCTTGACCTGCGAACCGGCCAGCTCCTGCCCCACGACCCGAACCGGCTCATAACCCGCCTTGCCGGGGTGACGTATGACCCGGGGGCAATGTCAACGCGCTGGCTGGACTTTCTAGGCCGTGTCACCGACGGCGACCGGGAACTTCAGGCCTATCTGCAGCGGCTTGTAGGCTACCTGCTCACGGGTGAGGCGTCCGAGCGGGTATTTTTTGTCATCGTCGGCCCGCCTGCCAGCGGCAAGACAACGTTTATCCGGACCGTCAGACGGCTTCTGGGCGACTACGCCTGGCAGGCTGACCCCGCGGTTCTCCTGCGAAACCTGAGCCGCCCCGGTGTCCTCGCTGGCATCCGTCTGGTCGCGGTCGACCGGCCGGCCGCCGACCTGCGGGTGGCGGAGCGGCTGGTGAAAAACCTGGGCGGGGAGATCACCCGCCCCAATTCCGGGCGCCGGTCGACCCGAACCGCCTTCAAGGTCGTTATCGCGACCGACGGGCCCCTTGCCCTCGAGGCCGCGGACCCGGACATCTGGCAGGTGGCCCGGGTTATTCCGTTCGGTCGGGCCCTCCGGCCGGAAGAGCAGGACCCCCGCCTGCCGGAGAAACTCGCCTTCGAGCTGGCCGGTATTCTGAACTGGGCCGTGGCCGGGGCCGCACTCTGGCTGCGCCACGGCCTGGGCGCTGCCCGACGGGTCGAAGAGGCGACGGCCGCCTACCGGGAACGAGTGGACATCCTTTCGGCCTTCCTGGGAGCCTGCTGCCTGCGGGACCCGGAGGCCCGGATACCGGCCGGGACCCTTTATCAGGCGTACCGAAGCTGGTGTGCCCGGACCGGGAACCGGCCCCTTCCCCAGAACCTGTTCGGGCTCCACCTGCGCCGCCGGGGTTTCGTTCCCCGCCGGGCCCACGGCGGCGTTCGGCTGTGGCAGGGACTGCGTCTCCGGGATGATGGCCCAGCGGCCCAGCAAAGGGGTTTCT
>JAUQQI010000146.1:3104-7267 GCA_030549955.1 Chloroflexota bacterium | reverse complement strand
TGCCGATACCGACGGTAAGCTACGGCCTTAAGTACGGCCTGGGCATGCTGAGGGGGATGGCGGTGACCTTCCGCCACCTCCTCCGCCGGCCGGTGACCGTCAACTACCCGGAAGAGAAGTTCAGTTTTCCGGCCCGGATCCGGGCCCCCAGTTTCGTCTGGATTGAGGAGAACTGTACCGGCTGCTCCCTCTGCGCGAAAGCCTGCCCGGTCGGGGTAATCAATATCGAGACCCTGCCCCACCCGTCGGACCCGACCCGCCGGTACGTGGCCCGATACGAGATGCAGACTTCATTCTGCCTCTACTGCGGCCTGTGTGTCGAGGCCTGCCCGTTCCAGGCCCTCTTTCACGGCCGGGAAACCGAGCTCGCAACCTACGACCGGTCAACCCTGCTCTACACCAAGGAGCGCCTCAAGAAGCTCCCCTGGGCCCCGAGTACCTACGGCCAGGTCGAATTACCGCCGGTACCGGGCAAACAGCGGGTGCCGCTTCTGCCCACCGGAGACGTTCCCCACGAGATCCGGGTACCCCTTCCTTTGGACACCGAAGATGAACACGAATGAGCCTGCGGTAACCATTGCGTTCTACGTCTTCAGTGCGTTAACCCTGGGTGGGGCAGCCGGCGTAGTTTTCGGGCGCAACATGTTCCACGCCGCCCTCTTCCTGGTCGCGTCATTTTTCGGCCTGGCAGGCATCTACGTTCTGCTCCAGGCGGACTTCCTGGCCGTCGTCCAGGTCCTTATTTACGCCGGGGCCATCTCGATCCTCGTGGTCTTCGCCATTATGCTGACCCGCCAGGTCGAGCGCGGCAACGAGTGGAACCAGCTCCGGGGGCCCGGCCTGCTCCTCGGGGTCCTGTTGCTGCTGGGCCTGCTTTTTGTGCTTACCGGGACCCAGTGGTACACCGGGATGGGTCCCTACCCGGCGGATACGGTTTCGACGCTGGCCCGCCAGATCTTCGGCCCCTGGGTGCTCCCCTTTGAGGTTGCCTCGGTGCTTTTGCTGGCCGCCCTGGTGGGGGCGATAATCATTGCCCGGGAGGAGTAAGCTTTGGCTATCACCCTCAATCATTACCTGGTGCTGAGCGCCGCCCTCTTTACCATCGGCCTTTACGGGGCCCTCGCAAAGCGGAATGCCGTTACGATCCTCATGTGCCTGGAGCTCATGTTTAACGCCGCGAACATCGCGTTCGTGGCCCTGACCCGGGCGGTAGCCCCCCAGGTCCTCACCGGCCAGGTTTTTGCCCTCTTTGTCATCACGGTGGCCGCCGCCGAGGTTGCGGTCGGCCTGGCCATCGTCCTGGCCGTTTACCGGCAACGCCGGACCATCGACGCGACCGAAATCGACCTGCTCAAATGGTGATGGCCGATGTCCTGGACTTACTGGAAGACCGTCCCGAATCTGATTGTCGCCGAGATGTGGCGGGGGGTAATCGAGCTTGGGGGATGTCCGGTTAAGATCCTCATCGACCCGAACCGGGTTGAAGAGGGTATAATGGCTCCCCACCGGCTCTTTGTCCCACGGGGCAAAGAATTCATCGCCGAGGAAGCAATGCGGGCCTGGTCGGGTGAAGCCGTCTACGGGCCGGCCCTCGCGGCCGGCACCCACGAACGGGGGCTGGTTGCGGCGCTCGAGCGGCTGGTCGCGGTCCGGGAGGCGAAGCGGCGGGGTGAGATTCCGCCGCCCGGCCCTGGTGCCCTGCCGCCGGGAGCTCAGGCGGGGAGGCAGGGCTGATGGTTGCGGAGCTGGCCTGGCTCTTTATTCTTCTGCCCTTGCTTTCTTTCCTGCTCTGCGTCTTCGTTACCCGCCCTTACCCCCGGCTTTCGGGCTACGTGACCATCGCCGCCGTTGGGGCCACTTTTCTGCTGGCCCTGGTTGCCTTCTGGTCCGTTGGCAATCTGCCCCCGGACCGTACTCTGGAGTCGTCCGTGCAGTGGGTAGTTATCGGCGGGTCGGTTTTAAAGGTCGGGCTCATAATCGACTCGCTGACGGCCGTCATGCTGCTCGTCGTCACCCTGATCTCTTTCCTCATCCAGATTTACTCCCAGGGCTACATGGCCGGCGACCCGGGCTACTCCCGATACTACGCTTTCATGTCCCTGTTTACGGCCAGCATGCTCGGCCTGGTCCTGGCAAATAACCTTGTGCTGGTCTTTATATTCTGGGAACTGGTCGGCCTCTGCTCCTACCTGCTCATCGGCTTCTGGTACCAGCGGCCGGCGGCCGCCGCGGCGGCCAAGAAGGCATTCCTGGTCACCCGCCTCGGCGACCTGGGATTCCTGAGCGCGTTGCTGGTCGCCTTTAACACTACGGGCAACCTGGACATTCGGCACCTTATTGACCTGGCCGAGACGAAACAGCTGGCCGGCGCAACTTTGACGGCGGTCGGCCTCGGCCTCTTCTCCGGAGCGGTCGGCAAATCGGCCCAGTTCCCCCTCCACGTCTGGTTGCCGGACGCCATGGAAGGTCCCACCCCGGTGAGCGCCCTCATCCACGCCGCGACGATGGTCGCGGCCGGCGTTTATCTCGTCGGCCGAACCCTGCCGCTGTTCCTGGCCGCCCCCGACGTCCTGCTGGTGATTGCGGTGATTGGGGGCCTGACGGCGTTCATGGCCGCGACGATGGGCCTCGTGATGACTGACATCAAGCGGGTTCTGGCCTACTCCACAATCTCCCAACTCGGCTACATGATGATGGGGCTGGGCGTGGGCGGGCTCGTTGCCGGCATCTTTCACCTCTTAAACCACGCCTTCTTTAAGGCCCTGCTTTTTCTGGCGGCTGGCAGCATCATCCACAGCGTCGGCACCCAGGACCTGCGGGAGATGGGCGGCCTGCGCCGGTTCATGCCGGTGACCTTCCTCACGATGCTGGCCGGTGCCTTCAGTCTGGCCGGCCTTCCCCCCTTCTCGGGCTTCTGGAGTAAAGATGAGATCCTGCTTGAGGCCCTCCGATTCGGGGGTGTAGGCCAGGCGCTCTATATCCTCGGCCTGCTCACGGCCTTTCTTACGGCTTTCTACACCTTCCGGATGGTTTTTCTGGCGTTCGGGGGCCACTACCGTGGGCCAGCAGTGACCGGTGACCACGGGCATGACCATGGTCACGGGGCGCCCCACGAATCGCCCCCGGTAATGACCGTTCCCCTTATCGTGCTGGCGGTCCCGTCGGTTCTCTCGGGCTTTCTGACCTTCGGCGGGTTCTTCGGCCCGTTCGGGGAGTTTCTCATTTCCCGGCTCTCCTGGCATCCCCACTACGAGCCGGGCCTTGACCTGACAACGATGGTCCTCTCGGCGGCCGTGTCCATCCTCGGAATTCTCGGGGCCTACGCCGTCTACGGGGCCGGCTGGGTCTCCCCGGAGGTGTTCAGCTCAACCTTCCGGTCGGTTCACACCCTGCTGGTGAACCGCTACTACATGGACCACCTGTATAACTGGATTGCCCGCCGCATCGTCCTCGGCATCGCCGGGCTTCTGGACTGGGTCGACCGGTATGGGGTGGACGGGGTGGTCAACGCCATCGCTGAGCTGGCAGTGATGGCCGCCGGGAGCCTCCGCCTCCTCCAGCGGGGCTGGGTCCAGTTCTATGCCTTGATGGTGACCCTGGGGATTATCCTGCTCGTGGCCGTTTTCGGATTCTTCGGCGACATCATAGCCTTCCTGCGAGGTTGAGGGGGAATGCTGACGGCCATAATCCTTTTGCCGGTGGTCGGGGCCCTGGTCCTGGCGGTAATTCCGCCGGACCGGCGGCTGGTCCGGGCGGTCGCGACCGTCTTCACCCTGCTTCCCCTGCTCCTGGGAATTTACCTGCTGGCAAGTTTTAACCCCGGCCAGGCCGGGCCGCAGTTTGTCGAGCGGGTCCCGTGGATCCGGATTTTAAACTTCAACGTCGATTATTACATCGGGGTTGACGGCCTGCGCCTGCCCCTCCTCCTCCTCACCCTCCTCCTCAAACACCCTGAAGCGCTGCGCCTCCGCAAGCGCCTCACCCAGAAATGGGCATCCGGTTGAACCCCCTGCCAGGATGAACCTCCTTGCGCCCACCCGCACGCGAGTACGCAGGGGGACCCCTGCCTTCATCTTCGAGCTTGAGCCTTAAGTGCCAGCCTCTTCACCAGGGCGCTACCGCCTTACCCCTCTAGAGGAACAAGCCCCAGCCCTCAGGTACCA
>JAUQQI010000146.1:0-3094 GCA_030549955.1 Chloroflexota bacterium | reverse complement strand
CTGCCCCTCCTTCTGCTCAACCTGCTCCTCGGGTTCCTGGCGGTCCTGGTCTCCTGGAATATAAGCTACCGGGACCGGGAGTACTTTATACTTCTGCTTATCCTCAGCGCCTCAGTTTCTGGGGTCTTTGTGGCCCTCGACTACTTCCTCTTCTTCCTGTTCTGGGAAGTCGAAGTTGTCCCCATGTACCTGCTCATTGGCATCTGGGGCACCGGTCGCCGGGAGTATTCCGCCGTTAAGTACCTGGTCTACACCCTGGTTGGCAGTGCCGTGATGCTCTTCGGCATCCTCTGGCTCTACTTTACGGCTGGCCTCGGAACCTTCGACATGCTTGAGCTCGGCCGGGTGAACCTGGCCCGGGAGTTCCAGGCCCTGGTCTTCCTCGCCCTGATCTTCGGCTTCGCGGTCAAGCTGCCGGTCTTCCCGTTTCATACCTGGCTCCCCGATGCCCACACCGACGCCCCGACGGCCGTCAGCGTTCTTCTCGCCGGGATCCTGCTCAAGATGGGCGGCTACGGCATGGTCCGGGGTGTTATTAACATCGCCCCCGACGCCGCCCACGTCTACGCCCCCCTCCTGGTTGGCCTCGCGGTGGTCAACGTTCTGTACGGGGCCCTGGTTTGCCTCAACCAGGTCGACCTCAAGCGGCTGGTCGCCTTCAGCAGCATCAGCCATATGGGTTACGTCCTGATGGGCATCTCGGCCGGGACCCAGATCGCCCTTACCGGGGCGGTCCTCCAGATGGTGAGCCACGGGCTGATCACCGGGATGCTTTTCGCCCTGGTCCGCCTCGCGTACGAGAAAGCCCACACCCGTCAGATTCCCGAGCTTGGGGGCCTCGCCGCCCGGATGCCGGTCATCGGCTGGCTCTTCGTCTTCGCCGGCCTGGCGGCCCTCGGCCTGCCGGGGCTGAGCGGATTCATCGCCGAATTTCTCATCTTCCTCGGGACCTTTCCCGTCTGGCCGGTCCCGGCCATCCTGGGGGTTGTTACCGTTGTTGTCACCGCCGGGTACATTCTCTGGGCGGTTGAGCGGGTCTTTTTCGGGCCGGTCAAGCGGGTCGCCCTTGAGTCGGTCGGGGACGCGGCCCTTATCGAGTGGCTGCCCCTGGCCATCTTCGCCGGAATGATCGTCCTGGTCGGGGTCTACCCCCGCTGGGTAACAGATATAATTAACGTCACGCTGCCCCAGCTCGTCGCCCGGCTGGGCGGCTAGAAGCTGTCACGGAGGACGCGCTTAGACAATGGACCTTACGCCGATCCTGCCGGAAATAAGCCTGGTGGGGCTGGCCATACTGGTCATCATCCTGGACCTGTTTATTCGCCGGAAGGAAACCCTGCTATTCGTCTCCGTTGCCGGGCTCATAGTTCCCGCCCTGCTGACCACAACCCTCATCGGCCGGACGGGCAGCTATCTTTTTGACACGGTTATCCTGGACCCGTACGCGACCTTCTTCAAGTTTGTCTTTCTTGTCGCGGCCGCTCTGGTCCTGCTTGCATCGGCCGACTACGTTGACCGGTTCCGGCTCTATGACGGCGAATACTATGCCCTGATCCTGCTCTCGGCCGCCGGGATGATGCTTATGGCCTCGACCCGGGAGCTTATATCCATTTACATAGCCCTGGAGCTCGCCACCATCCCGCTCGCGGTCCTGGCCGGTCTTCAGAAGGACGCCCGGGCCGGGGAGGCGGCCCTTAAGTATCTCCTGCTAGCCGGCCTCAGCTCGGCCTTTCTCCTGTACGGCATGGCCATCCTTTTCGGCCTGACCGGGACCACCGACCTGGTGGGAATCGGTCGGGGCCTTCCCGAGGCGGCCGGGATTAACCGGGGTGCCCTGGCCATGGCCCTGGTCCTGCTGGTTGCCGGCCTCGGCTTTAAGATCTCGGCTGTCCCCTTCCAGTTCTGGGCGCCGGATGTCTACGAGGGGGCGCCGACCCCGGTGACGGCGTATCTGTCGGTGGCCAGCAAGATGGCCGGATTCGCGCTCGTGCTCCGGTTCTTTACGACGGCCTTTGCCACCGCCGCCATCGACTGGCCCCTTATCTTTGCGGTTCTGAGCGTCCTTTCGATGACCCTCGGCAACATCGTGGCCTTCGTTCAGACGAATATCAAGCGGCTTCTGGCCTACTCCTCAATTGCCGCCGCAGGCTACATTATGATCGGCCTGGCAAGCGGAACCGACCTCGGGGCCTCGGGACTGATCTTTTTCCTGTTAAGCTACGCCTTTACGAACCTGGGCGCGTTCATCGCCGTGATTGCGATTTCCGAACAGATCGGCAGCGACGACATTGCCGATTACGCCGGCCTCGCCCGCCGGGCGCCCCTGCTGGCCTTTGCCCTGACGTTCTGCCTGGTCTCCCTGCTCGGGATTCCGCCGACGGCGGGTTTCGCCGCGAAGTTTTACCTCTTCGCCGGAGCCGTCCAGCAGGGGCTCCTCTGGCTTGCGGTCATCGGGGTCATCAACAGCGCAATCTCAGCCTACTACTACATCAAGGTCGTCCGGGCGATGTACCTGCTCGAGCCGAAGACCCCGGCCCCGGTCAAGATTTCGGCACCGGTTGCGCTGGCCTTGTTTGCTTCGGCCGCCGGGGTGCTCCTGGTCTTTATCTTTGCCTGGCCGATAATCGGGCTGACCGAGGCCGCCTCCCGGAGCCTGTTCGTCCGCTGACCCGCCTTCAGGACGGAATCTGAGGAATCGCAACAAACCGGGCGATCTCACCGAGAGGGGCCGGCCTGGCGAAGTAGTAGCCCTGGACGTGGCAGCAGCCCAGGGCCAGAACCTGGCGGAACTGGCCCTCGGTTTCGACACCCTCAGCCACAACCGTCATCCCGAACTGCTCCCCGAAACTGACGACGGCCCGGACCACAGCCTGGGAGGCCGGACTGTCCAGAACCTGGGCCACGAAGCTCCGGTCCACCTTAATTGTATCGATGGGAAGCCGCGCCAGGTAGGCCAGCGAAGAGTAGCCTGCCCCGAAGTCGTCAAGGGCAATCCGCACCCCCAGGGCCTTGAGCTTCTCGAGCGTTCTAACGGCCAGGTCTATGTCCGGTAACATGACCGCCTCGGTCACCTCCAGCTCGAGGGAGGCCGGGG
>JAUQQI010000122.1 GCA_030549955.1 Chloroflexota bacterium | reverse complement strand
TACTGTTCTTGCTGGGCCTGCTGGTAGGCCCGGTGGTTTTCGGGCCCCGGCAAGCCCGGGCCGACGTGAGTCCGCTGCGGTTTACCGGGTCCACGTTTGTCGACCCGTCGGGTCAGGCGGTTTTTCTGGTCGGGGCAAACTATGCCGGCCCGACCGACCGGGCCTGGGTCTACTGGGAAGACGGGCAGTTCGACCCGGACCTGGTCGCCGCCGACTTCGACAGGCTTGCCGGGTTGGGCGTCAGGGCGGTACGAATTTTTGTCCGGTCTGCCCTGGCTCGGGACATTCGGGCGGGTCGCTGGTCAAAGCTCGACACGGTAGTTAACCTCGCCGCCAGCCGGAACCTGTATCTCCTTATAACTTTTAACGATTACCGGGAAGACGACCTCGCTCGGGAGGCCGCCCTTAATCAGGCCATCGCTACCCGATACCGGGGAAACCCGGCGATTCTCGGGTATGACCTTAAGAATGAGCCCCACTATCAGGACCTGGCCGTGGCGATTTACCCGGGCGGTCCGCCGCCCCTTCAGACCGACGCCCTCATCAAGGTTTATGGTGAGCGGGTTTCCCGGACCGATATTCCCCGGTGGCGGCAGGAGGAGGGCCGGGAGCTCATCCCCGAGCGGTTCGATGATACTCAGGCGTACTACTACGCCAACAATTACCGCCTCTTCCGGGAGTTCGCGGCCGATGCCGCGACCTGGGTGGCTGCCCGGGACTACGCGGTCTCGGTCGCCGACTATATTGCCTCGCCCGATTCGGCCAGGTGGCAGCCGCTGATTCAGGCCCTGGACCAGACCCTGGAGGCCTGGATAAGTGCCCGGCTATGGCCAGTAAAGCAGGCCGACCCTGAAAAACCCGTCACTGTCGGCTACAGCGACCTGATCCTGGCCTCGCTGCCGGCGAACCGCAGCCTGGATTTCATCTCCTGGCACCGGTTCCCCCAGGCAACCGCCGTGAACTTTAACCGGATGTTCCAGGCCCTCGATACCCTTTCGCGGCTGTTCCCCGACCGGCCGGTGCTCTTCGAGGAGTTCGGGTTTGCGACTTACCAGCTTGACCCGGCCGAGGCGGCCCTCTATGAGTCGGCGGTTCTGCTCAGGTCATTTGCCCAGGGCCGGGTAGGGGCGTTCAAGTGGCAGGCCAACGACCTGGCGGTTGGGGCGAACCCAACCGAGAACACCTACGGCCTCTTTACGCCGGACGGCGCCCCGAAGCCGAATGCCCTGGCTTTCCGCGCCGCCTCGGAGTTTATCAGGGCGGTGCAGCCGACCGGCTTTCAGTGGTTTGATACACCCCAGGGCCCAGCCTTCCGGCTGGTCGCCGACAACGGCTGGGCCCTGGGGCGGATGCTGAACCTGCCGGAGGCCGGCATTGCGGCCGAAAGTCCGGTCCCGGCGGCTCAGCTCTTCGTCTGGCGGCCGGCCCCGGACCGCCTCGAGGTTCGGGCGAATGCCCCGACGCGTCTTACCCTCAACCTGGCTGGGGGGAAGCTCATTCCGCGGTGGCAACCGGGCTGGACCGTTGTCGTGGTGGGTCCGGTGGGTTCCAACCGGCTGAATCCGGCCGCCGGCCTGATTCAGCTTAACCTGGAGCCGGGCCGGGCTTACAGTTTGCGGGTCCAGTCGCCGAATGCCGCCGCCGGCATGGTTGATGCCAGGATTGAGCTTGTGTTTCCCCACGACCAGGCGGGTCGGCCCCAGCCGGTCGAAAAGGCGCCGCTGGTGAACGTCCTGGTCTACCTTTTTGAAGCCGATAGCCTCCAGCCGGTGGCCTGCAACCTGCCGGTCGAAGTCCGGCTGCGCCGGGCCTCAAACCTGGTGGATGCCGCCGGGAATGCCGTGAATGTTGCGGCCCGGTATCAGAGTCGGCCGGGCCAGCCGGTTATCCGGCGGGTGGGCGATAAAGCCTTTCCGGCCTGGGTCTTTAACGACGTGCCCGTCGGCTTCTTTGAGTCGCCCGGCCTTGACCCGGCCCGGAGCAAAGATTTCTTCCTGGTCGAGGTAAAAGGGGTCCCCTACCGGACCAACGTCTGGGCCCACGGGGCCGATGCCCGAACTTACCTGCCAGCTCAGAGTCCGGTGGCCGTGGGCGCCTTCAATCAGCCGGAGCCGTCAGTTCAGGTGGTCTGGCCCCATGCCGGCGGGCAGCCGGCACCGGTGGGGCAGGCCACCCACGTAAACATTGGGGTCGACCTGCTCGACCCGCAGACCCGGGCCTCGGCCCCGGCCGGGTTCCCGAACCGGGTAATCTTGTTCCGCAGCCTCAATACTGGCATTCTCGAACCGGTTAAGGGGGCCGATGCCGTCGTCCAGGTCCAGGGCGCCGGCGGCACCCACCCCCGCTGGGTCTTTAACAACGTCCCGGTCGAGGCGGCCCGGGACCCGGTTAACAAGTACTATTTCGTGGCGACGGTTGAGGGTACGGCCGCCCCGGCGTCCGTCTGGGCCCACGGGGCCGATGCCCGAACCTACTTGCCTCAGCCCGACATCCCCTACGACAGCGGCCCTGGGTGTGAGTAGCCGGCGGTGGGTAGCCCTCTGGGGACTTGTCCTGCTTGGCTTGGGCCTGGTTCCGGGCCGGGCATCCTGGGGGCGGTCGGCCCTCGCGCCGGTGGATGCGACCGACCGGTTCGGGTTTGCCTTCATAAACGGCATCAGCGCCGATGGCCGGCCGTACAACGTGGGCGACCTCCGCTACCAGCAGGCCCTCAATGCCGGCGCCCGCTGGACCCGCTGGCCCTTTTACTGGTACACCATCGAGCGTCAGCCGGGGGTCTTCGACTACTCGGCCGTTGACCAGGTCGTCAACGCCGACCTGGCCCGTGGGCTGAAGATCAACGCCATCCTGATGGGCACTCCGACCTGGGCGGCGAGCGGCCCCGCGGCTATCCAGCAGGTTCCGGGGGGCCGTTACGGGGTCTTTGCCCTGGGCGGGGCTGAAACCACCCCGCCGAAAAACCTTAACCTGCCGGTCTTTGCGGACGGCACAGATATTCCGGGGCCGGGCAAGGCGATAAATCCGGAGAACTACTGGGCGAGGTTTGTCTACAACACGGTAAAGCGTTACGCCGCGAGGGTCCAGACCTGGGAGGTCTGGAATGAGCCTGACCTGGGGCCGCCGTCAACGTTCAGGTTCTGGTCGGGGAGCCGGGCCGATTACGTCCGGCTTCTTAAAGTCGCCTACCTCGCGGCCAAAGCAGCCGACCCGGGCGCTCAGGTCCTCTTCGGAGCCCTGGCGTTCTGGACCGACCAGACATTTTTCCCGGACGTCCTGCGGCTTATCCAGGCCGACCCCCAGGCCGCCACAAGCAATTACTTCTTCGACGCCCTGCCGGTCCACCCCTATATCTCTCCCTATGCCCTGACCTTCCTGGTCGATACGGTGCGGAATTACCTTGCGGCTTTTCGGGTTCCCCAGAAGCCGATCTGGGTGAACGAGACGAACATCCCTGTCTGTGGGGACGATAAGGTCAGCCCGTACCTGCCCTGCCCGCAGAAATGGCGGGGCAGCCTGTCGGAGCAAGCCTCCTTTGCGCTGACGACCGCCGCCCTCGGCACAGCCTATAACCTCGAAAAGCTGATGATCTTTCAGTTTTACGACGACTATGTCGGCTACCAGGAGTGGTACGGGGTCGTTCGGAACGACGCCTCGCCCCGGCCGGCCTATTACTCATACGGGGTCGCCGCCCGGTATCTTTCGAATTATGTGACGGCCCAACGGCGGGACGAAGGCCCGGTTGACCGGGTGACCCTGGGGGGTGTCAGACTGGGGGATAACCTGTATCGTTTAAGTGTCGTCTGGAACCGGTCGACTGCGCCGGTGACTTACTGGCTCGAAGCGGCCCCGGCCGCCCAGACGGTGTCGGTTCTGGACAAGTACGGCCAGCCGGCCGGGGTATTGCAGTCCCTGAGCGGCGGCTACCGGCTCAGCCTGCCGCCGGTGACCAACCCCGACCTCGGGGTCGGTGAGCCTTACATGGTGCTGGAACGGGTTCCGCCAGATACGAGCCCGCCGGTGGCGGCAGTAATTCCGTGGGCTGGCCCGGCCCCCGAGCGGTTCACCGTCCGCTGGACCGGTTCGGACACCGGCTGGGGGGTGATGGCTTTTGACGTTCAGGTCCGGGAAAGGGGCAATCCGAACTGGGCCTGGTGGCTGGTCGATACGGCGGCGACCGCGGCCGACTTTCAGGGCCAGAACGGCCGCACCTACGAATTTCGGGTTCGGGCCCGGGACTGGGCGGGCCTCACGGGCGAGTGGAGCCCGGCCGTGGCCGTTCAGGTTGGCTGTTCGACGGCGGGCACGTCGTCAGGCCAACCGGCGCCTTTAAACGGGGGCTTTCGTCTCTTCTTCCCGCTGGTCCGCAACGCCTCGCCGGGCTGTTGACGGGCGTACTGAATACACCCGGCCCCGGGGCCGTCGCCTTCATTATCGGTGGCAAAGTTGTTTGGCTTCCACGAGTTGAGGCGCCCCACAACGCCGTAAGCCCTTCAGCTGGCGGCCGCTGCCGGGCGGAGGTGCTCGGCCAGGACCCGCCTGAGAAAGGCCCGGGCCGAGCGGACCGAGACCGCCGCCCCGGTCTCGGGCCCGGTCATTATGGTGTTTATCCCGACGACCCGGCCGGCGGCATCAACCAGGGGGCCGCCGGAGTTTCCGGGCCGGAGCCTCAGGTTGACCAGCACCCATTCGCGGCCGGCCTCATCGGTGGAGGTGCCGGTGACGACGCCGAAACTCGCCGCGGCCTCCACACCCCACGGGTGGCCCAGGGCCATAACCAGACTGCCCGGGGTTGGCTCGGCCGGGGCCAGCTCCAGAGCCGGCAGGTCCGTGGCATCGATGAGGAGTACGGCCAGGTCAGCCGTCGAGTCCCGGCCGAGGACCCGGGCCCGAAATTCCCGTCCGTCCGCAAGCCGGACCCGGAGGATCTCGGCCCGGACCACGTGGGCATTGGTCAGGACCAGGCCCGCCGGGTGGACAATAATGCCTGAGCCGACGCCGAGCATGCCCCAGACGCCGACCCGGACCAGCCCGGCCCGGGCGGTCTCGGCCAGGGCCGCCAGGTCCGTATTGAGCTGTCTGAGCAGTTCAGCCATGGCCGTCAGCTCCGCTCGCCGGGGGTTACGACAATTTCAACCGGCTGGCCGCCCCGGAGAACCCGGATGGGCAGTGGCCGACCGATCCGGTCGGCGGTAAGCTGGGCAAGGAGCTCGTCGGGCCGGCTTACGGGCTGGTCGCCGACGGCAATAATCACATCGCCGACGGTCAGCCCGGCCCGGTCGGCCGGGCTTCCGGCCTCGACCGAGAGAATGACCAGGCCCATCGACCGGCCGACGCGCTCCCGGACTGGGTCCGGCAGACGAACCGGCTGCGAGGCGATGCCCAGGTAGGCCCGGCGGACCCGGCCGTGGGCAAGCAGGGCCTCGACAACCCGTCCCAGGGTCGTGATGGGGACGGCTACGCTGATGCCCCGGGCGAGACCCGACGTGTTCAGGCCGATGACAAGGCCGTCGGCGGCGACCAGGGCTCCGCCCGAGAAACCCGGGTGCATGGCCACGTCGGTCTGCAGGTAGGTGTCAAGCTGGCCCCCGGCCATGGTGCGCCAGGGTCCGCCGACCGCGCTGACGATTCCCAGGGTGGCCTGGAGTTCCCGGCCGGGGCGGGCGACCGCCAGTACAATGTGGCCGACCCGAAGGTCCTCGAGTTTGGCGGGTCGGGCGGGATTGAGACCACTGGCTTCAGCCCGGACCACGGCAGTGTCGGTCGACGGGTCCCGGCCCACCACCCGGGCGCCGACGGTCCGGCCGTCGGGCAGGCCGACTTCGACCCGGTCCTCACGCTCGATAACGTGGTCAGCCGTGACAATAACGCCGTCGGCGGACCAGACGATACCGCTGGCCCCGAAGTGGGGCCGGGCGCTGACCCGAACGACGCTTTCGCCGGCGGTCTGAACCAGGGCCGCCAGCTCCTCGGAAAGGGCCTTTAAACGTTCGAACATCGTTGTAGCCTCCTGGTCTTTCTAAAGACAGCTTAATCCCGGGCCAGGGCGCCGGGCACCGGTAATTCGGGGAGGTTATGCCCCGGAAAAAAGGCTAGATGGGGATAAGGCCGAGCCTGGCCGCGATGACGACGGCCTCCGTTCGACTCCGGGCGCCGAGCTTCGACATGACCATGTTAACGTGAAACTTGACGGTATGCTCGCTGATACCGAGCTGGCGGGCGATCTCTTTGCTGGAGAGGCCATCGGCAATGAGGGCCAGCACCTCGAGTTCCCGGGGGGTGGGGGCTTCGGTGGGCTCGCCCGGCGGGGCGGAGCGGAGGCTGCCGGGTGGTGGGAAAAGGTTGGGGTCGACCGCAATGAGGCCGCCGGCCGCCGTGACCAGGGCGAGGATCAGCTCGCCGGTGTCGGCTGTCCGTGGAAGGATTCCCCGGGCCCCGGCTCGCCAGGCCGTCGTCGCAAGCTCCGGCCGCCCGACGAGGACCACGACCGGCACCCCCGTCGTGGTCAGGGCGGTGAGGGGCTCGAGGTCTGGCTCCGGTCCGGGACCCAGGTCCCAGAGCACCGCCCGAACCTGGCCGGCAATGAGGGGCGCGTCGTCCGGGTCGGCCTGGCCTGAGACCGTGACTTCCGGCCGGCCGTCAAGCCGGGCGGCGAGGCCATCCCGGACGAGGGGGTCCGGGGCGACAATGAGCACTTCAATGGGGAGGTTAAGAAAGGTGTCCACGGCTGGTCAGATTCGCTATACTTTCGGCGGCTGGTATGAAAGGTGCCATCAGGCTCCGACCCAGGCTCTGGCTTCTCGCCCTTTATACCGTACCCGAAATCGACGTCCTGAAGGAAGCCGACCTCGTCGGCCGGTGGCTCATCATGGGCCGGGCGGCCGTCCTCGTGATGACAGCCCTGTCGGCGGTCCTGGGTGGTCTGTTCGCCCAGCTTTCGGGCGTTTCTGACCCGGTCCGGTTCCTGGTCGCAACGTGCGGCCTTCTGCTGGCCCACTTCGCCAGCAACCTTGCCAACGACTATTTTGACTTCATTCAGGGCAAAGATACGCCCGACTCACCCAGGGTCCGGTACGGCCCCCACCCCCTGGCCCACCACGGGGCCTCCCCAACCGGCCTACTCAAAGCAACCGCCCTGGCGCTGGGTGGGGCAGCCCTGGCCGGGCTTTACCTGACCCTCGTAGCCGGGCCCGGCGTCCTGGTCTTTACCGGCCTCGGCCTGGTTATTCTTCTCGGGTATACCGGCGGCCCGTTGCCGTTCCGTGACTCAT
>JAUQQI010000219.1 GCA_030549955.1 Chloroflexota bacterium | reverse complement strand
CCCCCGAGGGGCTGGCAGCGGGCCGTTCCGCTCCGGAAATACACGACCCTGCGCGTCGGCGGACCCGCCGCCTACCTGGTAAAGGTCCGGACCCTTGACGACCTCATCGGGGCGGTGGAGGAGGCTTACCGGCGAGGAATCCCGTACCGGGTCATCGGTCGGGGGAGCAACCTGGTCGTTTCGGACCGGGGTTTTGACGGCCTGGTCGTCGTCAACCAGACCGACAGCCTGTCGGTGGAGGAGACTGCCGACGGGGCCGTTGTCCGGGCGGCTTCGGGAACGGCCTTGCCGAAGCTTGCCCGGGTAACGGCCGGGCTCGGCCTGGCTGGCCTTGAGTGGGCCGTCCAGGTGCCGGGCTCGGTCGGCGGGGCCGTAGTGAATAATGCCGGCGCCTTCGGGGGTGCCACCGCTGACATCCTGGAGTCTATTGACGTTTTCCACCCCGAGCATGGCCGGGCGACGTGGCCGGCCGCCGACCTCGGGCTCGCTTACCGGGACAGCCGCTTCCGGCGGGGGGAGGCCAGGGGCTGGGTCATCCTGGCCGCGAGCCTCCGGCTGGTACGGTCTGACCCGGCGGCCGCCAGCGCCCGCCTCCGGGCGGCGGTGGAGCACCGGCGCCGGACCCAGCCCTTTGAACCGAGCGCCGGCTCAACCTTCAAGAACCCGGGTCCTGATGCCCCGGCCGGCTGGCTTCTCGAACGGGCCGGACTTAAGGGCGTCAGGGTCGGGGGTGTAATGTTCTCGCCCATCCACGCCAACTTCATTATCAATCTGGACGACGGCACCGCCGCCGACGTTCTGGCCCTCATCAACCTCGGCCGGCGGCAGGTAAAGGCCCGGTTCGGGGTCGAGCTGGAGCTGGAAGTCGAGCTTTTTGGCGCCGGCCTGGAGGCGCCGCGGGAGGTCAGGACATGGGTAAGTTAAGGGTGCTGGTTCTCTTCGGAGGACGTTCGGCCGAGCACGAAGTATCGGTTGTCTCGGCCCGGGCAGTTGTAAACGCCCTGGACCCGGCCCGCTATGAGGTCAGGCCGGTTTATATCACCCGCACCGGCCGCTGGGTCCTGGAGCCGGCCAGGGCATGGGCGGCCCTGGCCGGCGGACCCGAGGCTGCCCTGCCCGGCGAAGCCGAATCCCCGGTGAACGAGGCCGCCGGCCCCCCGGTGCCAGCCGAAGCCTTAGCCCTGGTCTCACGGCCCAAAAGCCACCTGCTCGAGGCCGACGTTGTCTTTCCGGTCCTTCACGGCCCCTACGGCGAGGACGGCACCGTCCAGGGCCTCCTTGAACTGGCGGGCCTCCCTTACGTCGGGGCATCTGTTGTCGGCTCGGCCCTCGGCATGGACAAGGTCCTGATGAAGGCCGTTTTCATCGCCCGGGGCCTGCCCGTGGTGCCCCACATCTACTTTCTCGCCCGGGATTTCCGAAAGAACCCGGCCCAAATTGTTGCCCGGGTTGAGGCCGAGGTCGGTCTGCCCTGTTTTGTCAAACCGGCGAACCTCGGGTCCTCGGTGGGTGTCAGTAAGGTCACCCGGCCGGAGGAGCTGGTGCCTGCGGTGGAGCGGGCCGCCGAGTACGACCGGAAGGTGCTCGTCGAACGGGCCGTCAATGCCCGGGAGCTCGAGTGCGGTGTGCTTGGAAACGACGAGCCGGTCGCGTCCGGTGTGGGCGAAGTCGTGCCGGTCCGGGAGTTTTACGACTACGAGGCCAAATACCGTGATAGCCGCACTCAACTTCTGATCCCTGCCCCGATTCCGGACACGGTTGCCGAGGAGATTCGCCGGCTTTCCATTGCGGCGTTCAAGGCCCTGGACCTGGCCGGGATGGCCCGGGTGGACTTTTTCTACTGCCGGGACTCCGGCCAGGTCTATATCAACGAGGTCAACACGATTCCCGGGTTCACCCCGGTGAGCATGTACCCGAAACTCTGGGAACATGCAGGCCTGAGCTACCCCGAGCTGGTCGACCGCCTTATCCAGCTGGCGATTGAGCGCCACCAGGAGCGGAGCCGATGCCGGACCGAACCCGATTGAGCCGCCGGCGGGGGCCCCGGCGCCGGCCCGGGCTGCTGGGTCGGGTCTGGCGACTCACCAGGTGGTTTGTCCCGATTCCGGTGGTGATGGCGGCCGTCTTCGCCCTCTACCCAAGCTGGGTCGTCGCGGCGGTCGAGGTCGAGGGTTTGAATCCGGCGCTGGCCGATCAGGTCCGGGCGGCCCTGAGCCTCGAGGGAAAGCCGATGCTGGACTTCGACCGGCCCTACCTGGAGAAGGCCGTGCTGGCCCGCTTTCCCGACATAAAATGGGTTAGAATTACAAGGGTGTTGCCGAACCGGGTAAGGGTCGAGGCCGAGGAGCGGAAGCCGGTCCTGGTCTGGCAGCGGGGACCCCAGTCATTCCTGGTTGACGAAGAGGGGTTTGTCTACCGGCCGGCTCCGGGCGATTCGACCCTGCCGCGCCTGACGGATGGGGGAAACACCGACCCGGCGGCAGCCCGGCTGGACCCTGCCACGGTGCGGACGGCGGTCTGGCTCTGGCAGGTCCTGCCGGCCGAGTTTGGGGTGAAGCCGACCCGGGTTGAGTATTCGGCGGTGACCGGCTTTGTGGTTACGACCCCGGCGGGGCAGGTCTGGCGCCTCGGCCAGGGAGAGGGTCTGGAAGAAAGGGTAGCTATCCTCCGGGAGGTGCTTGCCCGGGAACCGGATGCCCGGGTCGTGGACCTGCGCGGGGGACGGTTTGGTGTCCTGCGTCGGTGAAGGGAGCCATCTGGGTCGGCTTGCTGGGGATCAGCCTCGGGCTGCTGGCCGGCAGCCTGGTCGGACTGATGGTGCCGCCCCAGTACGCCCGGTACATTGCGGTTGGAATCCTTGCCGGTCTTGACTCCCTCCTGGGCGGCTGGCGGGCCGACCTGGAGAGGGCCTTTGACACCCGAATTTTTCTTTCGGGCTTCGTTGGGAATACCCTGATGGCGGTACTGCTGACCTTCCTGGCCGACCGGCTGGGGGTTGAACTGTACCTGGCGGCGATTGTTGCCTTCGGCGTCAGGATATTCAATAATTTGGCGATCATCCGAAGAAAGCTGTTCCTCGAGAACAGGTCCGGGGAGGCCTAGTGCCGAGGGAGCGGTTCATCTCGGCGATTGACGTTGGCACCACGAAAATCTGCACCATTGTTGGCCGACTTTTGCCGGACGACCAGGTGGAGGTCCTTGGTGTCGGCATCGCCCCGTCCCGGGGCCTGCGCCGCGGCATGGTCGTGAATATTGAGGAGGCGGTTGAATCCATCCAGGCCTCGGTGGACCAGGCCGAGCGGGCGTCGGGTCAGCGGATAACCCGCGCCCTGGTCGGGATTGCCGGAAGTCACATCGAGTCGGTCAACAACAAGGGGATCGTGGCCATCAGTCACCCGAATCGGGTCATCACGGCCGAAGATGTGAGCCGGGCCATTGACTCGGCCCGGACCGTGAGCATCCCGAGCAACCGGGAGATTCTCCACATTATTCCTCGCGGTTACGTTGTTGATGGTCAGGACGGGGTGCGCAACCCCATCGGCATGAGCGGGTTACGGCTCGAAGTGGAGGCCCACATCGTCACCGGGGCGGCAACGGCGATCCACAACCTGACCCAGTGTTTTCAGCAGCTTGGCATCGATGTCGACGAGCTGGTTCTGGAGCCCCTCGCATCGGGGGAGGCTGTCCTGACCGAGGAGGAGCGGGAAATCGGGGTCGCGCTTGCCGACATTGGGGGCGGAACGACCGACGTGGCAGTTTATTCCGACGGGGCGGTCTGGCACAGCGCGAGCATTCCGGTCGGCGGCTACCAGCTCACCCGGGACCTGGCTATCGGCCTTCAGACCCCCTACGCTGTGGCCGAAGAAATCAAGCAAAAGTACGGGTATGCCCTGCCCCAGGAAATCTCCATCGACGACGCCGTTCCGGTTCAGACCTTCGGTTCGTCATCACCCCGTCCGGTCTCCCGCCGCCGGATAAGCGAGATCCTCCAGGAGCGCCTGGTCGAAATCTTCGGCCTCATCCACCGGGAAGTTGAGCGGGCCGGTAAGGAGAAGCTCTTGCCGGCCGGCTTTGTGCTGACAGGCGGGTCGGCGAAGCTTTCCGGCATCGACGAGCTGGCCAGGCAGTATCTCCAGGTCCCGGTCAGGGTCGGGTATCCGGTGGGGGCTGTCGGTCTCGTCGATAAGGTGGGTGACCCGGCCTTTGCGACGTCGGTTGGCCTCCTGCTGTGGGCGGTCCGCTACGGGGAGGAGGGCCGGCCGGGCCGCCGGTCCCGGCCCCGGGGGCGCGGCTTCTTCAGCCGGGTTCTCGACTGGTTGAGGGAGTTTCTGCCACAATAGGAGGGTGTAAGTTTATCGGGTAAGGAGGGTTTATGCGGAGTCAGAACCTGCCGGCTGAGAACGTGGCCAACATCAAGGTGGTGGGAGTTGGCGGGGCCGGTAACAACGCCATTGACCGGATGCTTGAGGAGGGCATCAAGGGCGTCGACTACATCGCCGTAAACACCGACGCCCAGCAGCTGGCCCGGTGCCAGGCGCCGATCCGGATCCGCATAGGCGACAAGATCACCCGGGGCCTGGGGGCCGGCGGTGACCCGGAGGTCGGCCAGCGGGCGGCGGAGGAGAACCGCGAGGAGATCCGGGCAGCCCTCGAGGGGGCCGACATGGTGTTCGTCACCGCCGGCATGGGCGGGGGGACGGGAACGGGCGGCGCCCCGGTTGTGGCGGCCCTGGCCCGGGAGGTCGGTGCCCTCACGGTGGGGGTTGTAACGAAGCCTTTCAGCACCGAGGGGAACCGCCGCCGGATGGTCGCTGAGCAGGGCATCGAGCGCCTGAAGCAAAGCGTAGATACCCTCATCGTTATCCCCAATGACCGGCTGCTGAGCCTGGCCGACAAGAAGCTCACCCTGCTGGAAGCCTTTAAGCTTGCCGACGACGTTCTGAGGCAGGGGATCCAGGGCATAGCCGAGCTTATCACCGTTCCCGGCCTCATTAACCTGGATTTTGCCGATGTGAAGGCCGTCATGAGTGTGGGCGGGGCGGCCCTGATGGCTATTGGCCGGGGGACCGGCGAGACCCGGGCCGTCGACGCGGCCCGGGCCGCGATCTCGAGCCCGCTCCTGGACGTGTCAATCAGCGGCGCCCGGGGCGTTCTCTTCAACATCACCGCCGGACCGGACCTTTCCCTTCAGGAGGTCCACGAGGCGCAGGAAGTCATCGCCAAAGCGGTTGACCCCGACGCAAACATCATCTTCGGCGTGGTGATCGACCCGAAGGTGAGCAACGAGGTCCGGATCACCCTCATCGCCACCGGCTTTGACATGGCCCAGGCCAAGCCGCAGACGGACCGGATCCGGACCTTCCCGGGCCGCATCCCGGCCGAGGCGGCTGACGACCTGGATATCCCGCCGTTCTTGCGGCGTTCGCAGAACCTGCGCTGAGCATGGGCTTCGAAGACCGGGTGCTGGCCGGGGTCGATGAGGTCCTCGACGAGGCGGTCGAATTCTGCCGGGCGCTGATCCGGGTGCCGACCGTCAACCCGCCGGGGGCAGAATACCCGTCGTGCGCCGAAATCGTTGGCGCCTGGCTCGGCCGCCTGGGTTACGAGGTCAGCTACATCGCGGCTGAAGGCCTGCCCGAGCACTCCACCACCTATCCCCGGCTCAATGTCGTAGGCGGCCTGGATTCGGGGCGGCCGGGGCCGACGGTCCACTTTAACGGCCACCTGGATGTGGTCCCGGCCGGTACGGGGTGGACCCGGCCGCCGTTCGGGGCGGTGGTCGAGGACGGCCGAATTTACGGCCGGGGTGCCGCCGATATGAAGGCCGGGATCGCGGCGATGGTGTACGCCGTCGAGGTGCTCCGGCGGGCCGGTTATCCGGTCCGGGGCCGGGTCGAGCACAGCGCCACCGTCGACGAGGAGAGCGGCGGTTTTGCCGGGGTTGCTTACCTTTGCCGTCAGGGCCTCATCCGGTCCGGTCGGACGGACTACGTCGTCATAACGGAGCCCCTGGACCCGGACCGGGTCTGCATCGGCCACCGGGGAGTCTACTGGTTCGAGGTCACGGCCCGGGGCCGGGCTGCCCACGGCAGTATGCCCCACCTCGGGGTGAACGCCATCGAAATGATGGGCCTGTTCATCGACCGGCTCCGGCGGGAGCTGAAGCCCCGGCTTGCCGGGCGGCGAACGGGCCTGCCCGTTGTTCCGGACCCGGCACGGCACCCAACCCTGAACGTGAACGGCATTGTCGGAGGACAGGCCGGTGCCGATACGCTGCCGACCCCCTGCGTGGCTGACCTGTGCCGGGCGGTCTTCGACCGGCGGTTTATTCCCGAGGAACGGCTGACCGACCTTCGGCAGGAAATCGAGAAGATCCTCCAGGACCTGAAGGCCGAAGTAAGGGGGTTTGATTACGAGTGGCGCGACCTGATGGTCGTTGAGCCGGTCGTTACCGACCCGGGGTCGCCCCTGGTCCGGGCCTTTGCCCGGGCCGTCGAGCAGGTCTACGGCTACGGGGCAGCCCTGGTCGCAAGCCCCGGCACCTACGACCACAAGCACGTCCGGCGGCTCGGCGGGGTCGAGCACTGCATTGCTTACGGGCCGGGTCGCCTCGAGCTTGCCCACCAGCCCGACGAGTACGTCGAGGTCGAGGACCTCCGCCGGGCCATCGGGGTGATGGCCCTGGGGTTGATAAACCTCTGGGAGCAGGAGTAAGTCCGGATGCGCTTCAAAGACCGCGTTGTCATCGTGACCGGTGGTGCATCAGGAATCGGCCGGGCGACGGCCCTGGCTTTCGCCGCCGAGGGGGCCCGGGTTGTTGTGGCGGACGTCAACGAGGCCGGGGGTGGGGAAACCGTCCGGATGGTGAGGGAAGGGGGCGGTGAGGCGGTCTTTGTGGGGGCCGACGTGAGCCGTGAGGAGGACTGCCAGCGGATGGTCCAGGCGGCCATCACCCGGTTCGGCACCGTTGACATTCTTTTCAACAACGCCGGCATCCCGATGAGCCCGACGCCGGCCGAGGCGACCACGCCGGAGCTCTTCGACCGGGTCTTCGCCGTAAATGTGCGGGGGGTATTTCTGGGCTGCCGGTTTGCGATTCCAGTCATGCGGGCCCGCGGGCACGGGGTGATTATAAACACGGCGTCGACGGCCGGAATCCGGCCGCGGCCGGGGATGCTGGCTTACGCGGCCTCGAAGGGGGCCGTCATCACCCTTACCAAGGCCCTGGCCCTGGAGCTGGCCCCTTACGGAATTCGGGTGAACGCGGTGGCC
>JAUQQI010000257.1 GCA_030549955.1 Chloroflexota bacterium | reverse complement strand
GAGAGGGTCTCACTGGTTTAACTGTAGATGGGCGCAGTGCTGATAATCCACAAGCCAAATCTTTCGTTCATCATGAGTTTTTTGCGGTCTTCCTGACAATCTTCTGACACAGAGCTGACAAGCTATGAGCCGTAGGTGGTGCAGGTGCGTACCACTAATCGCTACAGGAGGCTTTTGATGAAAAAACTGCTCATCGCAACTACGGCCCTGCTGGGCCTTGCCAGCGCTGGTCTGGCGCAGGTGAACCTGACCGGGGCTGGGGCAACCTTCCCTTTTCCGGTACTGTCCAAGTATTTCGATGAGTACCTGAAGGTGACCAACAACCAGGTACGTGTCAACTACCAGTCCATCGGGTCCGGCGGCGGCATCCGTCAGCTCCTGGAGCAAACGGTGGACTTCGGGGCCTCAGATGCCCCGATGACCGACGAACAACTGGCCCAGGCTCCCGGGAAGATCCTCCACATTCCCACGGTGCTTGGGGCCGTCGTGGTCGTTTACAACATCCCGGGCCTGAACGGCTCCCTCAAGCTTTCGCCGGAGACCCTGACGGCCATCTATTTGGGCGAGGTGAGACAGTGGGACGATGCCCGCCTTAAGGCCGAAAATCCCGGCCTCAACCTGCCCGATACCCCCATTGCCGTCGTCCACCGGTCAGATGGGTCGGGCACCACCTACGTTTTCACCGATTACCTGTCGGCCGTCAGTCCCGCCTGGAAATCGCGGGTCGGCAAAGGTACCAGCGTCAGCTGGCCGGTCGGCATCGGGGCCAAGGGAAACGAGGGGGTGACCGGCCAGGTCAAACAGACCCCCGGTGCCATTGGGTACGTCGAGGTGGCCTATGCCGTCCAGAACCGGCTCCCGACGGCGCTCCTGCGCAACCGGGCCGGAAATTACGTCGAGCCGAAGCTGGAGAATATTACCGCCGCGGCCGCCGGAGCCGCTTCGACCATGCCGGATGACCTGCGGGTCTCCATCGTCGATGCGCCGGGGGCCAACAGCTACCCCATTTCGGCGTTCACTTACATCCTCGTCTACCAGGAGCAGAAGAACCAGGCCAAGGGGCGGTCCCTGGCGGAGTTCCTCCTCTGGGCCCTGGACGAAGGCCAGACGTATGCCACCGACCTCCACTATGCTCCCCTGCCTGACGCGGTCCGGGAAAAGGCCCGGGCTAAGGTAAAAGCTATGACTTACCAGGGCAAACCTCTGCTGGAGAATTGAAAGCATGACCTTCCCACGGATTGCCGGCCGACCGGTTGCGAGGTCGCAGCTTGCTGACGCTGTTTTTGAACTTCTGGTGGCGGCTTTGGGATTGGGGGTGCTGGGCCTGGCCGTGGCCATCGGCCTCAACCTCGCCGGCGAGGCCGGCCCGGCCCTCGGGCAGTTCGGGCCGGCCTTCTTCGCCCGGAGCATTTGGGACCCGGTCCGGGAGGAGTTTGGGGCCCTGCCTTTTATTTACGGAACCCTGGCCACCTCGTTTCTAGCCCTGCTCATCGGGTCGCCGGTGGCCCTGGCCACGGCCATCTTCCTGGCCGAGCTGGCTCCTGGCTGGCTCAAGGGTCCAATATCTTACCTGGTGGAGCTTCTGGCCGCGATCCCGAGCGTCGTTTATGGCCTGTGGGGACTATTCGTCCTGGCGCCCGTCCTGCGGACCACCGTGCAGCCGGCCCTCGGCAACTGGCTCGGATTCCTGCCCCTTTTTCAGGGGCCGTTCTACGGGGTCGGCATCTTCACCGGCGGGGTCATCCTGGCCATTATGGTCATTCCGAGCATCGCGGCCGTAAGTCGCGACGTGATCCGGGCGGTCCCCAACGACCAGCGGGAGGCAATGCTCGCCCTGGGGGCAACCCGCTGGGAAACGATAAGGTATGCGGTTTTGCCGGCGGCCCGGTCAGGCATCATCGGGTTGGGGGTGCTGGGCCTGGGCCGGGCCCTGGGCGAGACCATGGCCGTGACGATGGTTATCGGGAACCGGCCGGAAATCCCGGCGTCCCTCTTTGCGCCCGGCTACACGATGGCGGCGGTTATTGCCAACGAGTTTGCCGAGGCGACCTCTGACCTCCACCTGTCAGCCCTTTTCGGGGTTGGTTTCGGACTATTCTTGCTGACCCTGCTGGTCAACATCCTGGCCAGGCTGCTCGTCTGGCGGGTTGCCTGGGGTCCGGTTGGGGGCGAGTAGAAGGTGACCAGCCACCGCTACGTTCCAACGGGTAACTATCGGCGACGGAAGGCGACAAGCCTTATTGCCCAGGGGGTGATGGTACTGGCTGCGGGGCTGTCGGTGGGGGCATTATTTGCCGTCCTCGGTTTTGTTTTTGTGCAGGGAATTTCCGGCCTCGACCTGAACCTGCTTACCCAGACGCCAAAGCCGCCCGGCGAGGCCGGCGGCGGCATGGCCAACGCCATCGTCGGGACCTTTATTGTAGTTGTTCTGGCCTGTGTTCTCAGCCTGCCGGTCGGCGTCGGGGCGGGGATCTACCTGGCCGAGTATGGCCGGACCGGGCTTCTGGCCCAGCTCATCCGGTTCATGTCCGACGTGCTGACCGGGGTGCCATCGGTCGTGGTCGGCCTTTTCGCCTACACGGTCCTTGTTCTACCCCTCGGACATTTTTCGGCCCTGGCCGGCGGTTTCGCCCTTGGGGTCATAATGCTGCCGACGGTTACCCGGGCAACGGAGGAAATGCTCCGGCAGGTCCCCGACTCCATTCGGGAGGCCGCCCTCGCCCTCGGGTTTGAGCAGTGGAAGGTTACCCTCCGGGTCGTTCTTCCCACCGCCTTCAACGGCGTACTCACAGGCATCCTGCTGGCTGTCGCCCGGGCGGCCGGGGAAACCGCGCCCCTGCTCTTCACGGCCTTCGGCAACCCCTTCTGGAACCTGGACCCGACCCAGCCGATGGCCGCCCTCCCACTGCAGATTTTTGTCTACGCCATCTCGCCCTACGACGACTGGCACCGGCAGGCCTGGGCCGGGGCATTTCTCCTGGTAGCCCTGGTCCTCGCTGTTTCCGTGGTTGCCCGTATTCTTGGCCGACGCACACCAGCCCGCTTTTAACGTACAATCAGAGGGTGGTGAAAATGGCGGGACCGTCGTTGCAAACACCGGTGCGCCCGGCATCCCTGCGGGTGGAAGGACTCTCCGCCTGGTACGGACGCCGTCAGGCGCTGCGGAATATCAACCTGGAGATTGTGCCTGGCCAGATCACCGCCGTCATCGGGCCGTCTGGGTGCGGCAAGTCGACCCTGGTCCGCTGTCTTAACCGGCTCCACGAGGTCGTGCCGGGCGCCCGGGTCGAAGGCCGGGTACTCCTCAATGGCGAGGACATCTATGCCCCCGGCGTCGACCCCGTGGTGGTGCGGCGCCGGGTTGGCATGGTTTTCCAGCGGCCGAACCCCTTTCCGACGATGTCGGTCTTTGAGAACGTTGCCATCGGGCCGCGGCTTAACGGCCTGGCCCGGGGAGCCGAACTCGAAGAGCTGGTCGTCAGAAGTCTCAAGCTCGCCGCCCTCTGGGATGAGGTCAAGGATAAGCTTCACCTGCCGGGGACCGCCCTTTCCGGGGGCCAGCAGCAGCGCCTCTGCATCGCCCGGGCCCTGGCCGTCAACCCCGAGGTCCTGCTTCTGGATGAGCCCACGACTGCCCTGGACCCGATTTCAACCCTCAAGATCGAGGACCTCCTCCGCCAGCTCAAAACCGAGTACACCATCGTCATCGTCACCCACAACATGCAGCAGGCGGCCCGGGTCTCGGACTTCACGGCCTTTATGCTGGCCGGGGACGACCTGGTCGGCGAGCTCGTTGAATTCGGCCCAACCCGACAGCTCTTTACAAACCCGCGCGACCCCCGCACCGAGGCCTACATCACCGGCCGGTTCGGTTAGGGAGGTTGGAGAAAGGAGGAGGTCAACGATGACAACCCGGGTTGCCCTCGAACAGGGCCTGCGAGCCCTGGAAGATGGGGTTGTGGAGCTGGCCAGCATGGTCGACCGGGCCATCGACCGCTCGGTGGAGGCCCTCAAGCGGCTCGACCAGGAGGAAGCTAAAAAGATCATCCACGATGACCTGCTCATTAACAAAAAGCGCTTTGAGACCGAGGAGCAAGCCATCGAACTCATCGCGACCCAGCAGCCGATGGCCCGGGACCTCCGCCGGATAATCGCCATTCTCAACATCATCGTCGACCTGGAGCGAATGGCCGACCATGCCGAAGGTATCGCCAAAATTGTCCTCATGCATCAGGATAAGCCGCTTCTTAAGCCGCTGATTGACATTCCCCGCATGGCGGAGAAGGCCCGGGATATGCTCCGGCGGAGCATCGACGCCTTCATCCGGCGGGACCCGGAAGCGGCCCGGCAAATTGCTGGGGAAGACGACGAGGTTGACGCCCTCTACGACCAGGTTTACCGGGAGCTCCTGACCTACATGCTGCAGGACCCCCGGACCATTGACCGGGCCACCTGGCTCCTGTGGGTTGCCCACAACCTGGAGCGGATCGCCGACCGGGTCACCAACATCTGCGAACGGGTGATTTACGACGTCACGGGCCGGATGGAAGAGATTAATGTCTCGAAGTACTGACGATGGCGGGGCCGACCAGGCTGGTGCAGGGCTGGCGCAGCCTCGCCCGACAGCTTAAGGCGGAGACATACGCCCTTTACCTGGCCTACCGGGACCCCCGCACACCCTGGTACGCCCGGGTTGTAGCCGGCCTGGTGGTCGCTTACGCCCTGAGCCCGGTCGACCTCATCCCCGACCCGGTTCCGATTCTGGGTCATCTGGATGACCTGGTTCTCATTCCCCTGGGCATCATGCTGGCCATCAGGCTTCTCCCCAAAGAGGTTCTTGACGACGCCCGGAGACGGGCTGGCTCAGCTGAGCCGGAGGCCCTGGGCCGGGGTCTGATAATTGTCCTGACCACCTGGGTCCTCCTGCTTGGCGCCGGCGTATTGTTAATTATCAGGCTATTCGGAGCAGGTTAGCCGTGGGCGAAACCGAACACACCCCGACGGAAGCCATCCGGGCCGAAGGTTTTGAGCTTCCCTCGGCCCCGACCCCGGAGGGTCCTGCCGTCCCCTTTACGCGGCCGGTAACCATCCGGGTCCCGGCCCGGCACAATGCCAGGCTCCAGCAGCTTATCGACCGGGTAAACCGGGACGATGAGCTTCACGCCTACTGGGTCTGCGCCAACGTCAACGCGGTCGACCGGCTCCGGATGAGCGACCACGGGCCCGTCCATGTCCAGATCGTTGCCAACGTGGCCCTGAAACTTCTGCGCCTGCTTACGGCCACGGGCATCACCCCAAACGTCGTCCGGAATTACGGCCTGACGGTTGACGACGCGGAAGTGGTCGTCGTCCTGGGGGCCCTGCTGCATGATATCGGGATGGCCATCCACCGGGATGACCACGAACAGTTCAGCCTCTTCCTGGCCGTGCCGAAGCTCCGGGAACTCCTCGACGGGCTCTACGACCCGCCAATCCGAACCATCCTCACCGCCGAGGTTCTCCATGCCATCATTGCCCACCGGGCCGAGGGCAGACCCCTGACCCTTGAAGCCGGCATCCTCCGGGTCGCCGACGCCCTGGATATGGCCCAGGGGCGGTCAAGAATCGCCTTCGAGGCCGGGGCCGTAAACATCCACTCCCTGTCGGCCGCCGCGATCGAGCGGGTGGAGGTGACCGCCGGGGAACAGCGCCCGGTTCGGATCTCAGTCACCATGCTGAACTCGGCCGGAATTTTTCAGCTTGACCACCTGCTCAAGGAGAAGCTAAAGAACTCCGGCCTCGAACCCCACGTCGAGGTCTTTGCCACCGTCCGGGGCGAGGCCGAAAAGAAGCTGCTGGAAGTTTTCCGCCTCCCTTAGCCGGCCCGGATGATATCATGTTTTCGGGATGCGGAGACCTCAGGAGCTTTTTGACCTGAACCCCGATGACTTCCGGCGCCGGCCCCTGGCCGACCGGATGCGGCCCCGGACCCTGGACGAATTCGTCGGCCAGTGCCACCTGCTCGGACCCGGCAAGCCCCTGCGCCGGGCCATCGAAT
The DNA here is from genome assembly GCA_030549955.1 of Chloroflexota bacterium. Classification (GTDB taxonomy): domain Bacteria; phylum Chloroflexota; class Dehalococcoidia; order JAUQQI01; family JAUQQI01; genus JAUQQI01. The sequence continues at coordinate 1,239 of JAUQQI010000257.1, read as the reverse complement.
CCGACCGGCTCTTTTCTTCGATGATTTTGTGGGGACCGCCCGGAAGCGGCAAAACCAGCCTGGCGGCGGTTATTGCCGGCCAAACCCGGGCCCACTTTGAGTCGGTCAGCGCCGTGCTGGCCGGCCTTACCGACCTTCGTCGGGTTATCGAGGAAGCCAGAGAACGCCGGAAGCTCTCCCGCCAGCGGACGGTCCTCCTGGTCGACGAAATTCACCGCTGGAACAGGGCCCAGCAGGAGGCCCTCCTGCCCCACGTGGAAGACGGAACCATCATCCTGGTCGGGGCCACGACCGAAAACCCTTATTTCGAAATCGTTCGGCCGCTCCTGAGCCGGGCCCGGGTCTTCCGATTGATGCCCCTGGCGGAGGACGAGATCTTGACCATCCTCCGCCGGGCCCTGGCCGACCCGGCCCGGGGCTACGGCGACCGCCCCCTCGCCGTCGCCGAAGATGCCCTGCCCGGCTTCTACGAACGCCCCTTCGCCGCCATCGCTGAGCGCGCCGGCCTCCCCGAGGCGCTCGTCATCGAGCGGGTCCGCGACCTCCTCGAAGCCGGCGTCGTCCGCCGCGTCCGCCAGACACTCAACACCGGCAGCCTCGCCCACGGCGCCCTCGTCGCGTGGAAGGTCCCCGCCGATGCGCTCCACGACGCCTTCGATACTCTCTTCCGCGACGACCCCTTCTCCGGCCACGTCGTCATCCGCTCCACCGATTCGGCGCTGCCCGGCGCCGCCTTCCGGCTCTGGACCACCGTCAAGGTGCCCCAGGGCTTCTCCCTCGAACGCCACGTGGCGTACATGGCCGGCGTCATCGGCGCCGAAGCGTGGCGGGTCATGCCCGCGCGCTGCCTCTTCGCCCTTGGCGTCGGCCATGTCCGCCGCCGCAGCCTCGAGCCGGGCGCCCGCGCCGACGCCCCCGCGCAGCCGCAATTCCCCGAACTGACCCGCCTCACCCCCGCCGGGTGGCAGGCCCTCGCTGCCCTCAAAGAGCCGCTCGAGCCCGCCGAAATCGTCCCCGAGCCGTGGCGCGCCCGCGCCGATCGGTTCGGCCTCCCCTACGATGCCTTCCTCGAGGCGGTCCGCAGCCTCGAAGCCAAAGGCCTCATCGCCCGCTTCTCCACCTTCCTCGAGCACGTCAAAGAGCTCCCCACCGGCGAGCGGGTCACCCGCTACAACGCACTCTTCCACTGGGCCGTCGAACCCGGCCGCGAAATCGAGGCCGGCGCCGAAGTCGGCCGCC
>JAUQQI010000074.1:6440-7493 GCA_030549955.1 Chloroflexota bacterium | reverse complement strand
CGCTTAGCAGGCGGGCGCACTAGCCGCTATGCGAACCCTCCAGACCGCTACCAAGACCGATTATAGCAGGTTATCCTTTCCCAGACAACTCCCCGGCCTACCAGGTCAGCATCCCCAGTCCGGCTACCACCGCATTCGCCAGGGTCGGAATGCGACGGATGGCCTGCTCGAGGCTCGTGGCCACAAAGCGCAGCTCGCCGTTTACGTACTCGATGCCCAGGTCCCGGGCGATCTGCCGGAGCTTCTCGTAGCGGGCCCTGGCCTCCTCCTCAAACCGGGAGAATATCGTTACCGTTCGGCTCGTGTAGCCCCCGTCTGAAACGATCAGCTCGTGCTCCGGCCCCAGCCGCAGATAGACCCGGACCGGGTGGCCGTCCGGGAGCATAAACGGCGTCTCGAGCCGAACCGCACCGTCCTCGGCCACACAACGGGTGCTCTGGGCCAGCACTTCAACGAACATATATTTCACAATCGACGGGTCCAGCGCCGGCGTCACCAACGGCTTTCCTCCCGTCCCGGGTTTAGTACGCCCGAAGATAGACCCAGAATTGGCCGGCGTCCGAGCGACCAACCCGACCGGCCGAAAAATATTAACCAAAATCTTGCTGGAGGTTCAAGGCGTGGAATCCGCAGACCTTGGTGGCCGGTTCGGCCCCAGGCCTACCCCGCAGCGCCATCCACACCTCCGGCCGCCAGCCGTCTGTTAGCCCGGATTAACGAGGCGGTCAGGCTGGCGGACCGGTGCGGCCTCCGTCTCTTCGGCCGTGCCGACCTCAGGGACAGTCGCCTCGGCCTCGGGCCGCCTGACCGGAACCGGCCCGTAAGGTTCCCAGCCGAAGCCCCGAATCTGAAGGCTCACCACGTCGAACCGGGAGTAGTGGCCAGCACAGTCGAAGTAGGCTTTGGCGAGCAGACGGTCCTGGCGATTAATTTCGGCCCAGACGATGGTTTCCTGGCCGAAAACCGGCTCCGCCAGGTAAAGTCCCGACGGGTTGACGACGCAGCTTCCCCCCACCGCCAGGTTGTAGCCCATAACCTCTCTCAGGTCGGTCG
>JAUQQI010000074.1:0-6430 GCA_030549955.1 Chloroflexota bacterium | reverse complement strand
TCGCCTCCGGCGGCAGGTACCAGCTGGCGCTTACCACGAAGACCTGGTTTTCGACCGCATACTCCCGGATGGCGGCGTCGATTTCCGAGCGCAGATTCGTCGGGTCCCCGTACTTGGCCCCCAGGTGACCCCGCATCGACCACCAGCCCGGCCAGACGGCTACATGCACCTCCTCACCCAGGAAGGCCAGCGCCGCCCGCAGCAGGCTCATGTGGTGCTCGTAGCAGATGAGCCCCCCGACCCGGGCAAAGTCAAAATCAAAGACCCGCAAATCCCGGGCATCCCCCATACCCCAGTAGACCCGCTCAGAGTGGGTCGGCATCAGCTTCCGGTGCCGGCCCAGGACCCGGCCATCCCGGGAGATAAAGACCAGGGTGTTGTAAATCGTTTCGCTCCCGGTCCGGTCATCTTTTTCATTGATGCCGATGACGACATTGGTCCCGGCTTCCCGGGCCGCCCGGGCCAGGGCCTCCATCTCCGGACCGTTCCACCGAACCGCCGACTCCATCATTCGGACCGCCAGCTCCGTCGACTGCCTGACCGTCACATTCCCCCGCCAGTAGGGGTAGGCCGTAAAGTAGGTCTCGGGGAAAACGACCAGGTCCAGGCCCAGCCGGCCGGCCTCGGCGACCGTCTTCAAAGTCTTTTCCAGGGTTGCCTCGACGTCGAACAAGACCGGCGCCACCTGAGCCGCCCCGATTCTTGCCGTCCTTCGCATGGAAGCCCCCCGAACCTGGAATTCCGTATGATATTAACACCACCGGCGCCCGCTGCGGTTGACCGGACGGCCGCGAGTTTGCTACCCTTGCTGTGGAGGTGATTGGGATGGCCATCGAACGTTGGGAGCCCTTCCGCGAGCTTGCAACCCTGCGGGACATGATCAACCGCGTTTTTGAGGAGACCTGGACCCGATTGGGCCGCCTGCCGACGGCCGTCGAGCTTTTGGGTCCGCCCGTCGACCTGTCCGAGACCGACACGGAGATAATCGTCAAGGCGGCCGTTCCGGGCCTCAAGCCCGAGGACCTGGAAGTCTCCGTCGATGACGGTCTGCTCACCATCCGGGGCGAAGTCCGGGAAGAGAAGAGAGAGGAGGGTGCCCGGCATTACTACCGGGAACTCCGCTACGGCCGATTTGAAAGGTCCATCCGGTTGCCGGCCCCGGTTGATGAGAGCCGGGCCGAAGCCAAACTCGAGCAAGGAATTCTTACCATCCGGCTTCCGAAGACTCAGCCCTCGGCCCGCCGCACCATCAAAATCCAAACGGCCTGAAGCCGGCCAGGGAGAGCTGAGCTTGCAACCGAATGATACCCATTAAAGATACGGTCAGGGCGACCCAGTTTCCCCTGGTCAATACGGGTCTTATTGTCATAAATTCGGCCGTTTTTGTCTATGAGGTTTCCCTCGGCCGCTGGCTCCTGGAGTTCGTTAATACCTGGGGCCTGGTGCCCGAGCGGTTTTTGAGCTCGCCGGGCCCTGTCCAGTGGGTCACCCTTTTCACGTCGATGTTCCTCCACGGCGGCTGGTTCCACCTGATAAGCAATATGCTCGCCCTTTATATTTTTGGGGACAACGTCGAGGACCGGATGGGCCATTTAAGATATCTTATTTTCTATCTGCTGTGCGGAATTGGGGCCGGGCTCACCCACATCTTTTTGAACCCGGAGTCGCCCATTCCAACGGTGGGCGCCAGCGGGGCCATCTCCGGTGTCCTGGCGGCCTACCTGGTGCTTTTCCCGACCGCAAGCGTAATCGGCATCGTGCCGGTCCTCTTTTTCGGGTTTCTCACCGAGCTACCGGCCGTTTTCTACATCGGCGTCTGGTTTCTCTCCCAGCTTTTTAACGGGCTCTTCAGCCTCCTGGCCCCGGATGAGCTTGGGACCCTTGGCGGGGTGGCCTGGTGGGCCCACGTCGGCGGGTTCGTGACCGGACTCGCTCTGGTCAAACTATTCGCCAGGCGTCGGAGCTATTATTATCTAGACGAGTACTGGCCCTGGTAAAGGCTGGCAATGTCGATCTTTGACCTGTTCTGGCTCTTTTTCATTATCGTGACCCTCCAGCCGCTGGTTCGCCAGCGGATGCTGGAGGCCGCCCGGGTCCGGCTCATCCATGAGCTCGAGCGCAAACGCAAGAGCCGGGTTATTGCCCTTATTCACCGCCAGGAAACGATGAGCATCCTGGGCTTCCCCATCCTCCGCTACATTGACATCGACGACTCCGAAAATGTCCTGCGGGCCATCAAGTTGACGGACCCCGAGCTCCCCATCGACCTGATCCTTCACACGCCGGGCGGACTGGTCCTGGCCGCCGAACAGATCGCCTTTGCCCTGAAGAAGCGGCCCGGCAAGGTCACGGTTTTCGTCCCCCACTACGCGATGTCGGGGGGCACCCTCATTGCCCTGGCCGCCGACGAGATCATCATGGACCCGAACGCCGTCCTCGGTCCGCTGGACCCGCAGATCGGGCAGTTCCCGGCGGCGTCGATCCTCAAAGTCCTCGAAGTTAAACAGCCGAAGGATATCGATGACCAGACCCTGATTCTGGCCGACATGAGCCGGAAGGCGATAAACCAGGTCTCGGCGGTCGTCCGGGACCTGCTGCTGGAGCGGATGGAGCCTGCCCAGGCCGAGCGGGTAACAGCCCTCTTAACCGGCGGCACCTGGACCCACGACTACCCGATCACGGTGGAGCAGGCCCGGGAGCTCGGTCTCCCTGTCTCAACCGACATGCCCCCGGAGGTCTACCAGCTCATGCGCCTCTTCCCCCAGGCCCAGCAGGCCCGCCCCTCCGTGACCTATATTCCGGCCCCCTACCGGACCGTGCCCCCAACGCCATCGACCACGCCGGGCCGTCGCGGCTTATTCAGTGGGCACTTCTAGGGCGAACCGGCGCAGGGCCTCCCACTGGCTGGCGGTCAGGGCGGCTGCCCGGCGGGCAGCCTTCACCTTTTCAAACGCCTGCTCCAGGGAAAGCCCGTCGGCCATGAGCAGGGCCGTGGCAAAGCACGGACTCCGGCCGAGCCCACCCTGGCAGTGAACCAGGACCGGCCGGCCCCGGGCCCACCGGTCCCGGACCCAGGAAATTCCCCGCCAGAGCTGGGCCAGGGACGGCGGCTCGCCGTCGGGAACCCCGAGGTGGAGGAACTCGATCCCGTGCTTGCGGAGGAGGTCCGGGTCATCGGCCGCCTCCGCCCGCAGGTCCACCACGGCCCCGATCCCCTGCTCTTTAAGCAAAACGACCTGGTTCGGGCTGAAGGCCGCACCGACCGCCAGCCGCCCGTCAACCCAATCGATATCGAGGTGGGAATTCGGGCTGTAGTTGTACCCCATCGGCTGCATTTTCAACCACGTCTAATACGGCTTAAAGCTTCTTCAAGCGAAACCACTTCCTGTGAGCCGGTCGCCATATCCCGGAAGACAACCCGGCCCTGCCGGTACTCTTCCTCGCCCAGGATGAGGGCGTAGCCGGCCCCCAGGCCGTCGGCAAGCCGGAGCTGGGATTTCAGACTCCGGCTGCCGAAGGCGTGGACCCCGATAAAGCCGGCGGCCCGGACCCGGCCAACGACCCCGACGGTTGCAAGCCGGGTTGCCTCACCCGTATAGGCGACGAAAACGACGGGTAGCTTCCGGCCCGGCGGACTGATGCCCTGCTCTTTCAGCTCGAGGATGATCCGCTCCATGCCGGTCGCAAAGCCGATTCCGGGGGTGGGCCTGCCCCCCAGCTCTTCAATGAGGCCGTCGTAGCGGCCCCCGCCACCCAGGGCCGCCTGGGCGCCCTGCCGGGGCGGCTGAACCTCGAAGACGGTCTTCGTGTAGTAATCGAGGCCCCGGACGAGCCGGTGATTGAGGCGATACGGCACCCCATAGCGGCCAAGCCACTCCTGGACCCCCGCAAAATGCTCCCGGCATTCATCACAAAGATAGTCGACGGACCGGGGAGCCGCCTCCGAGAGGGCCCAGCAGGTCGGCTGTTTGCAGTCCAGGAGCCGGAGGGGATTGCGCTCAAGCCGGTCTTTGCAATCGCTACAGAGCCGGTCGACCAGGGGCCGGTAGTAGGCCCGGAGGGCTTCCCGGTAGGCCGGTCGGCACCGGCCATCCCCAATGCTGTTGAGCTCGAGGGTCAGGTCTTTAAGGCCCAGCCGCTCGTAGAACCGCCAGGCCAGGTCGATGACCTCAGCGTCGAGCCAGGGGTCGAGTTCGCCGATGGCCTCGTAGTTAAACTGGTGGAACTGGCGGTAGCGGCCCCGCTGGGGCCGGTCATAACGGAAAACCGGGCCGGCCGTCCACAGTTTCACCGGCAGGGGCCGGTTGGACATGCCGTGCTGAAGGTACGCCCGGCAGATGCCGGCCGTAAATTCCGGGCGGAGGGCCATCCGGTCGCCCCCCCGGTCCTCGAAGATATACATCTCCTTCTGGACAATATCGGTCGCTTCGCCGACTCCCCGGATATAGAGGTCCGCAAACTCGAAGATGGGCACGTCGACCCGCTGGTAGCCGTAAACCTCCGCCAGGCCAACAGCCGTTTCGAGGATGAAGGCCCAGTAGGGCTGGTCTTCAGGCAGGATATCGGAGGTCCCCCGGGGGGATCTGTACTTCAGGTCGGCCATGGGCAGTTCCGGTTAAAGGATAACTGACCCCCAAACATCCGGTCAATTTAAAAACCGGTTATAATCGCATCGGCAAGACTTGTCTGGGGAGGCGCTGGTGAAACTGCGAACCCTCCACGACGCCCCAGTTTCGGGCAAGCGAGTCCTCGTAAGAGTTGATTTCAACGTTCCCCTGGACCGGAAAACCGGCGAGGTCGCCGACGACACCCGCATCCGGGCCGCCCTGCCGACCATCCAGTACTTAATCCGGCAGGGTGCCCGGGTGATTTTAATGTCCCACCTGGGCCGACCTGACGGCAAGGTGGTCGATTCCCTCCGTCTTGACCCGGTCGCCCGTCGCCTTTCTCACCTCCTGGGCCGGCCGGTCAAAAAGGCCCCCGACTGTGTCGGACCGGACGTCGAGGCGATGGTCGCCCGGCTCGAGCCCGGGGAGGTGCTCCTTTTAGAAAACGTGAGGTTTCATCCGGGGGAGGAGGCGAATGACCCGGCCTTTGCCGAAGCCCTGGCCCGCCTGGGCGAGATTTACGTCAACGACGCCTTCGGTACCGCCCACCGGGCCCACACCTCCACCGCCGGGCTTGCCCGGTTCCTCCCGGCCTATGCCGGCCTCCTGATGGAGAAGGAAGTCTATTACCTGACAAAGGTTCTGGAAAGCCCGGAGCGGCCCTACATTGCGGTTATCGGCGGCGCAAAAGTCAGCGACAAACTTCCGGTTCTGCGCAACCTGCTGCCCCGGGTCGACCGGCTCCTGGTCGGGGGCGGGATGGCCAATACGTTCCTCCGGGCCCAGGGCCACCGGGTTGGGGCTTCACTGCACGAAGAGGACCAGGTTGACATCGCCCGGGAGCTTCTGGCCGCCGGCAAGATTCTGGTCCCCATTGACGGGGTCATCGCCGACCGGGTTGCGGCCGATGCCAGGACCCAGATAATCTCTTTCGGAGACGTTCCCGAAGGCTGGTCGGTCCTTGATATCGGCCCCGAAACCGTCCGGCAGTTCCAGGAAGCCCTGCGCCCGGCCCGGACGGTGCTGTGGAACGGGCCGGTAGGGGTCTTCGAACTTGAGCCCTTTGCCGGCGGGACCCGGGCGATCGCCGAGTTTCTGGCCGGCCTGACCGGAGCCCTGCGGGTCATCGGGGGCGGGGAGACGGTCGCGGCCGTTGAGAAACTCGGCCTGGCCGACAAATTCGACCACGTTTCAACGGGCGGTGGGGCAACCCTCGAGTTCCTTGAGGGCCGAACCCTGCCCGGCATCGCCGTGCTTTACGAGCCAGCTTGACCGGAGGCCCATCGGTGCAGGAGCTGACCCGAACCCTCGTTGTACCCAACGGCTCAAAGCTGATCCTTTTCGTTATGGACGGCCTCGGGGGGCTACCCCATCCCCGGACCGGCAAAACCGAGCTCGAGACCGCGAGCACCCCGAATCTGGACCGGCTCGCCTATGAGGGCAGCTGCGGCCTATCCCAGCCCGTCGGGCCGGGGATCAGCCCGGGGTCGGGGCCCGGCCACCTGGCCCTCTTCGGCTACGATCCCCTCCGCTGGGAGATCGGCCGGGGCGTTCTCGAAGCCCTGGGGATCGACTTCCCCCTCGGTCCGGACGACGTCGCCGCCCGGGGAAACTTCTGCACGGTCGACGGCGAGGGCCGCATTGTCGACCGACGGGCCGGCAGGATTCCGACCGAGGTGAATGCCCGGCTGTGTGAGAAGCTGCGCCAGATCCGGCTTCCGGGCGTCGAGGTTTTCGTTGAGCCGGTCCGGGAGCACCGGTCCGTCCTGGTGCGGAGGGGGCCGAATCTGAGGGCCGACCTGACCGAGACCGCCCCGCCCCGG
>JAUQQI010000240.1 GCA_030549955.1 Chloroflexota bacterium | reverse complement strand
CGGACCCGATGTTTCCGGCGAGGGAGTCCAGCGGGACCTCCTGCCGGTCGTCGAGGGCTGTACGGTGCTCACCCGCTACGGCCCGGTCCGGACCGACCACATCCTGTTTATCGCCGCCGGGGCGTTCTATGACCGCCGGCCATCCGACCTTATCCCTGAGCTGCAGGGCCGGTTCCCCCTGCGGGTCGAGCTTCACCCCCTGGGCGAGGAGGAGTTCCGGCGGATCCTGGTCGAGCCGGAAAACTCCCTCGTCAAGCAGTACCAGGCCCTGCTGGCGACCGAGGGCGTTGAGCTGGAGTTCACCGAGGACGCCATCGCCGAGCTGGCCCGCACCGCTACCCGGCTGAACGAGCGCTATGAAAATATCGGGGCCCGGCGGCTTTACACCGTGATGGAAGCCGTCCTTGAGGACATAAGCTTCAACGCCCCCGAGCGTCAGGGCGAGCGGGTTGTTATCGATGCCGAGTACGTCCGCAGCAAACTGGTCGACCTGCTGGCGAACGAAGACCTGAGCCGCTATATTCTCTAAGAGGGCGCAAGCCCCGACGGAGAAGACGCACGCTCCCCGACTGTCACGGCCGTGCCCGACGGTGGGTCCCGGGGCAGGATGACGGGGGCGGAGGACTAACGGAAAGGAGGTTTTTAAATTGTCCACCCAAACGGCACAACAGGTCGTTCCGATGAAGGCCCTGCTGGAGGCCGGAGTCCACTTCGGGCATCAGACCCGCCGGTGGAACCCGAAGATGCGGCCGTATATCTTCACCGAACGGAACGGCATCCATATCATCGACCTCCAGCAGACCCTCATAAAGCTCGAAGAGGCTTACAACTTCGTTCGGGACCTGGTCGCCCGCGGCGGTTCTATTCTCTTCGTCGGCACCAAGAAACAGGCCCAGGATAGCATCGAGCAGGAGGCCAAGCGGTGCGGGATGTTTTACATAAACCACCGCTGGCCCGGTGGTATGCTGACGAACTGGGCGACCATCCAGAAGCGCATCGACTACCTGGCCCGCCTCGAGGACCGCAAGGCAAAGGGTGAGTTCCACTACCTGCCGACGAAGGAGCGGCAGAAGCTCGAAAAAGAGCTTTTTAAACTCAACCGGATGTTTGGGGGTGTCCGGGAGATGCGGGAGCTTCCTGACGCCCTCTTTATCGTCGACCCGAGTCGGGAGCATATTGCCGTTCGGGAGGCCCGGAGGTTGGGCATCCCCATCGTGGCCATCTGCGACACGAACTGCGACCCGGACCTGATTGACTACCCGATTCCGGCGAACGACGATGCGATCCGGTCGATCCGGCTCATCACATCCAGGATTGCCGACGCGGTCGTCGAGGGCAAGGCCCTTTACGAGGCCCGGGTGGCCTCCGAGGAGGTCGAGTTCGAGGCCGGTGAGGAGCAGCCGATGACTTACACCGCCGAGCCGACCGAAGAAGGGGAAGAATAGGAGGGAAAGCCGATTGGATATTTCGAACGTGAAAGTCGACATCAACAAGCTCAAGGAGCTGCGGGGGCGGACCGGCGCCGGGATCATGGAGTGCCGGGAAGCCCTGATCCGGGCTGATGGGGACATCGACCGGGCCATTGAAATCCTGCGGGAACGGGGTGTCCAGATCGCCGAGAAGAAGGCGGCCCGGGTCGCGACCCAGGGCCTCGTCGACGCCTATATCCACGCCGGCGGCCGAATCGGGGCGATGGTTGAGGTGAACTGCGAGACCGATTTTGTCGCCCGCCTCGATGAGTTCAAGGCCCTCGTCCGGGAGGTTGCAATGCAGGTTGCGGCGATGGGCCCGAAGTACCTCTCGGCCGACGAACTGCCACCCGATAGCGACGAGGCCCCGGAGGAAGTTTGCCTACTCGAGCAGGCGTACATCCGGGACCCATCCCGGAAAGTCAAGGACCTGGTCACGGAGCTGATTGCGAAAACCGGTGAGAACATCAAGATCAGGCGGTTTTGCCGCTATGAGCTTGGGGGAGTTTGAAGAAGGGCTGGCCGGGCGGCCCACGGCGGCCGGCCTGAAGCCGAAGTACCAGCGGGTCCTGCTCAAGCTGAGCGGTGAGGCCCTGATGGGGGACCTCCCGTTCGGGGTTGACCCGGCGACCATCCGGTCCATTACCGCCCAGCTCAAGCGGGTTCATCAGCTGGGAGTCCAGGTAGCCATCGTTGTCGGGGGCGGAAACTTCTGGCGGGGCAGTGACGCAAGCCGCCTGCTCGGAATGGACCAGGCGACGGCCGATTACGCCGGGATGCTGGCAACGATTATAAACGCCCTGGTCCTCCGGATGCGCTCGAGAAGGACGGGGTCTTTACTCGGGTCCAGAGCGCCCTGGATATTCACAAGGTCGCCGAGCCGTACATCCGGCGGCGGGCAATCCGGCACCTTGAAAAGGGCCGGATTGTTATTTTTGCGGCCGGAACCGGCAACCCATTTATGACGACGGATACGGCCGCGGCCCTGCGGGCCCTGGAAATCGGGGCCGAGGTGCTGCTGATGGCGAAGAACCGGGTCGACGGTGTCTACGAGGATGACCCCCGCCGGAACCCCGCCGCCCGGAAATTCGATTACCTGTCTTACATCGATGCCCTTAACCTGCGCCTTCAGGTGATGGACAGTACCGCCCTCTCCCTGTGCATGGAGAACCACCTGCCTATCGTCGTCTTCAACCTGCAAAAGCCGGGGAATATCGAGCGGGTTGTGATGGGCGAATCGATCGGGACGCTGGTTTCGTAAGCCGGGGGTGTCTGCTGTGGTCGAGGACGTCCTCAAAGAGGCCGAGGCAAAGATGCAGAAGGCCGTCGAAGCGGCCAGACGGGAGCTGGTGGGCATCCGAACTGGCCGCGCCTCGCCGGCCCTGGTCGAGCGGTTGCCGGTTGAATACTACGGGCAGCCGACACCGCTTATGCAGATTTCGACCATTACTGCTCCGGAGCCCCGGCTCCTGGTCATCCAGCCCTTCGACCCGAATGCAATTCCGATGATCGAGAAGGCCATCCTGAAATCGGAGCTAGGCCTCAACCCGAGCAACGATGGCCGGGTGGTCCGGATCGTCCTGCCCCAGCTGACCGAGGAGCGCCGGCGGGAGCTCGTTCGGCTCGTCCACCGTAAGGTCGAAGAATTCCGGGTCGCCATCCGCAACATCCGGCGGGAGGCCCTTGAGGACCTCCGGGAGCTCGAGAAGGAGAAGCTTATCTCCCAGGATGACCACCGGCGGGGGCAGGAACGCCTTCAGAAGCTCACCGACAGGTACATCGGCCTGATAGACAGCCTGGAAAAAGAAAAAGAGAAAGAGATCCTCGAAGAATGATCGGGCGGCAGGTGCAGACGCAGGCCCTTGACCGGCCGGCACCGGCGCGCATTCCGCGCCACGTGGCGATTATTATGGACGGCAACGGCCGCTGGGCCCTGCGGCGGGGCCTGCCGCGGCTCGCCGGCCACCGGGCCGGGACCGAGAACATCCGGCGGGTTATCGAATGCTTCGCCCGCCACGGGGTCAAGTATCTTACCCTTTACGCCTTCTCCACTGAGAACTGGTCCCGACCGGAAGACGAAGTCCGGGGTCTGATGGAGATTCTGAAGGAGGTCCTGGACCGGGAGGTCGAAAACCTTCACCGGCAGGGGGCCCGTCTCCTGCATATCGGCAACCTGGAGGTCCTGAGTCCTGATTTGCAGGAGGCGGTCCGTCATGCCGTCGAACTCACCAAGGACAACGACCGGATTACGGTCGCGGTGGCATTTAACTACGGCGGTCGGGCCGAGATCATCGCCGCGGTTCGGCGGATGATCGCCGACCGGGTCCGGCCAGAGGAGGTGACCGAGGAGCTCTTCGCCAGCTATCTTCAGACCGCTGGCCTGCCTGACCCGGACCTGATAATCCGCACGGCTGGCGAACAGCGGCTCAGTAACTTTCTCATCTGGCAGGCGGCCTACGCCGAGTATTATTTCACCCCGGTGCTCTGGCCCGACTTCGACGAGGCCGAAATCGCCCGGGCCCTTGAGGCCTACGCCGGCCGCGAACGCCGGTTTGGGGGCCTTGCCCCCCGCTGACGTCAGAGTCGGGCTCCGCCCGACGGCCCCAGCCGCCCGAGGCCGAAGAAGGAGACATCAACGCGGCTTCGGCCGACGGTGACCAGGTCGGCGGCAATCTCCCCAATGGCCGGCCCGAACTTAAACCCGTGGCCCGAGCACGGGCTCAGAATCAGGACTTCCGGGTGGGCGGGGTGAAAGTCCACGATAAAGTGGTGGTCGGGGGCATTGGTGTAGAGGCAGACAGCCGCGGTCAGGACGGAGCCGTCGGCCGCCGGGACATAGCGGCGGAGGAGCTCCCGGACCGATTCCACCTCTCCCTCCCGGACCTCCCGGTCGACCAGGTCGGGGTCGACGAGCTCGCCGTCGTGGTGCCGGGCGATTTTGATCCCCTCGCCCAGGTCGGGGAGCCCGTAGAATTGCTTGCCCGGGGCGTGTTCGACGATAAATACGGGCAGATGACCGGGCCGGAAGGCCTGCGGGTTTGACCGGGGCTCGAACCAGACAATCACCTGCCGTTCCACCTGGACGGGCAGGTCCGGCACCAGTCTGGTAACCCAGGCGCCGGCCGCGATGACGAGGCGTTCGGCCCGGTAGGTACCCATTCGGGTTTGGACCTGTACCCCCGAGCCGTCGGCGTCCCAGCCGGTAACCTCCTGTCCGAACTTCAGCTCGGCCCCGTGCCGGCGGGCGAGGCCGAGGAGGGCCGCCACGCCCATCTCGGGGAAGAGCACCCCGGCTCGCTGCTCCCAGACCGCCACCATCTCGGGGTCCGGGTGGAGCGCCGGAAATCGCGCCCGGACCTCGGCCGCGGTGAGCACCTCGTGGGCGACGCCGTGGGTTCGGGCGCTGAGAAGACTGCCCTGGACGAGTTCGCTTTCGGGCGGGCCAACTGTGAGGCCACCGGTCTGAAGAAAAAGCCTCCGGCCGGCCTCGGCCTCCACTTCGGCCCAGAGCTCGTACGCCCGCCGGACCAGGGGCACGTAGGTGGGGTGCTCGTAGTAGGCTTCCCGGATGATCCGGGACCGGCCGTGGGATGACCCGAGCCAGTGGGGCGGCCAGAACCGCTCCAGGCCAAGCACCCGCAGGCCGCGCCGGGCGAGGTGGTAGGCGGTGGCGCTGCCCATCACACCCAGCCCAACCACAATCACATCAAACGACCTCACCATGCTCCCAACTCTCCCTACTCAGTCGGTCAGCCCGAGTTTTTCAAGCAGGCGGTCCAGCTCGGCGAAAGTTTCCGGGTCCGGCAACTGGGCCGGTCGGCGCAGTCGGGCCGACCTGATGACCCCGCGCCGGCGGAGGACCTCCTTACGGATGGCCAGGCCGATCCCGGGCTGGGCCTCGAACTTTATGAGCGTCAGGTATTTGTAGAAAACGTTCCCGGCGCCGTCCCGGTCGCCCTCCTGGAACCTGTTGTAAATCTCCACCAGAACCTCGGGAAAACCAAACCCGGTCATGATGCCCCGGGCGCCCCGGCACAGCTCCTCGTAAAAATAGAGGCCGCCCAGCCCCCCGAACAGGCCGAGCCGGTCGCCCGAAAGCTTTCGGATAGCCGTGAATTTCGGGGGCGTCGGCGTCGCCTCAATCTTGGCGTAGTCCACGCCGGCGATTTCGCCGAGCCGGGCGATGAGGGCGGCCGGCATATTGACGCCGGTTGTCAGGGGCTCGTCCTGGACCACGACGGGGATGCTCACCGCCCGGGCGATGGCCTCGTAATACTCGTAAATTCCGTCGGCGTCGGGCCGGATGACGTACGGGGGCATCACCAGGAGGGCGTCGGCCCCGGCAGCCTCAGCCCGCCGGCTCAGTTCAACCGCGACCTCGAAGCCCGAATGGCCCGTTCCAGCCACGACGGGCACCCGGCCCCGGGCCTGGTCGACGACAACCTCGATGACCCGCTGGCGCTCGGCGTCCGAAAGCTTGTGGACCTCCCCGGCGATGCCAAGGACCGTCAGGCCGTGACAGCCCTTCCCGATGAAAAACTCGACCAGGTTTCGGAGACCCTCTTCGTCGAGCCGGCCGGCGTCGTCAAAGGGCGTAACCAGGATCGGCAAAACCCCAGCGAGGGGCTTACGGTCCGTCATCGGCAATCCTCCCTTGCCCCGCCCAAAATGTGGAGCCAGGCGTAAAGAAGGCCTTCCCTGGCAAGCAGTTCCTCCAGAGCCAGCAGGGTTGACCGGCGGCGCCGGCGGGAAAGGACCAGCTGCTTCAACACGCCGAGGGCAACCGTGCCGTCGTCCCGGCGGGCGGCCCGCAGAAGCCGCGCGGCCTCGGTCATGGCCCGTCCCACCAGGGATAAGATGGGGGCGAAAGCTCGTCGGCGGTGCGGCCGGCCCAGTCGTAATCCTTCAGCCGGGGCCACATCCGTTCCCCGGCCGCCTGGAGGCGTTCGGCCAGGGCACGCTCATCCGCCGCCCGGAGAACCCGCCGGTTCGCCATCACGACTTCCCCGTCGATGATGACCGTTTCGACGTCGTGGGGCTCGGCACTGTAGACGATGTTTTTGACCGGGTCCCGGACCGGCGCCATCGTAATGCTCCCGGCATCCCAGATAACCAGGTCGGCCCGGGCCCCCGGCGCAATTCGGCCCAGGTCCTCCCGGCCCAGAGCCTTGGCCCCGCCCAGGGTCGCGGCGTCAAAGACCTCGGCTGCCGTCGCCACGTTGGTATTGCGTTCGACGATTTTGCCAACGCAAGCGGCCCAGCGCATCGCGTTGATCATTGACTGCGGACAGGTATCTGTCCCGAGGGCCATGTTGATCCCGGCCTTGAGGTAGCGGCTGAACGACTCCAGGGCAATACCCCGCCGGTAAAAGACCCAGGGCGAATGGGCGACGGAAACGCCGGCGTCGGCCATGATTTCAATGTCCCCCGGCGGGTAGTTTGTCCAGGAGCTGCCCCCGATAATGATGGCGTGGCCGAGGATGACGTCCGGCCCGAGAAAGCCGATGTCCCGGAGCCAGGCAATCGGCGATTTGCCGTGGCGCCGCAGCAGCTCCTGGAACTCATTGACTGACTGGGACACGTGGATGGTCAGCGGAAGGCGGCGCTCGGTGGCGGCCCGGCGGGTCTCCCGCAGCAAAGCCTCGGAGCAGGTGTCAACCTGAGCCGGGCTAAGAAGACCCCTGATGCGGCCCTTCGCCCGACCGTCCCAGCGGTCGATGACCTCCAGGGCGCGGCGCAGCCCGGCGAAGCCGGCCGCCTCGTCCCACTCGTAGAGGACCTGTTTGCCGTCGGGGGTGTACCAGCGGCCAGAGCGGTAAATCGGGCCAATATAGACCCGGAGGCCGATTCGCTCGGCCTGCTCGGCGACGTACTCGGTATGGTCCCCCAATTCGCACACGGTGGTGCAGCCTGTTCGGATGAGCTCGACCAGGGAGAAATCGACGCAGGCCCGGCTGGCCTCCTCATCCTGGGCTGCGGCCCGAGCGGGTAAGTACTCATAAAGGCCCGACATATAAAACTGAGGGGAGCCCCGGTC
>JAUQQI010000300.1 GCA_030549955.1 Chloroflexota bacterium | reverse complement strand
GGGGTGGATTGTTGGGACCCGTACGCCTCGCTTGATTACGCTGCGAGGCTGATCAGGTCGTACCTGGACAGGTATGGCGGGGACTATGCCAAGGCCCTGGCCTGCTACAACTGCGGGTGCGGCTGTGTTGAGTGGCGCCTTCAGCAGTGTGGTGACAGGTGGGTGAGCTGCCTTCCGGCCGAGACCCAGAAGTACCTTCAGTTGATCTTGGGTGAGGGGGTCATTGTTGGGAACGGTAGTTTCGTCCCCAATGGTAGCGCGGAGGGCGTAGCTCCAATGGTGCCTTTGCTAGTAGCCGGACTTATCCTGCTCTATTTCATCAGCTGATCGAGGGGAGAGCACGATGTCTGAGGTTCCCGAACTTGAACCCGGACCGGAAGGTGGCGGGAGCGAGACCGTCTTCAGCGGGACGCTTGCCGACGCCCTCGCCCGCGGGATTGTCTTGGAGCCCGGGTACTATTACGTGATCCGGATCCAGTTTCCGGATTTGATATGGAACCTTCAGACGCCCCTCGGTAGCGGTGAGGACCTGGCCCGCTGGTTGCTGGACCAGCTCACCCCGGCTATCCGGCAGTTTTTCCCGGAGGAAAAGTACCTGATTAGGATTGCTGCGCAGGGGATCGAGATCTTCATCGACAACGTGGACCCAATTGTCCTGAACATCGTACTTATTCTCGGAGCCATTGCTGCAGTTGGAATCGCTGCCAGCATGCTTCTCTTCGTTTACAGGGTGACCCTGCCACAGCAAATGACCTACGAAATCCTGACCAGCTCATGGCAACAGTTGCTACAAAGTGGCGCCCTACAAAAGTTCTTCTCGGGAGTTGGGGAAACTGCCGGCACCGTCGGCGCCTGGCTTCCCCTGCTTGTCGTTGCCTTCTTGGGTTTAGCCATCCTGCAGTCGAGGAGATGAGAGGATGCCGAGGGTATCTGGCCAGTATGGTTTCTGGGACTGGCTTTCCGGCCGGGCGGCAGCCGAGGCCATACCCGACCTGCGGGTAGACGTCCGGTTACCCGGGATCTCAGCGGGTATCAGTGGTCGGAATGGGGGTGGTGGCGGCGGACGTCGGCGTGGTAACTCAAAGGGAGGCGTCCTCAGCTATTTGGGGGTCGGTGGAGGAAGTCGCAACCCGGCCACCATAGGCGGATATGCGGTGGCTGGAGGCCTCCTCCTTCTGGCCAGGGCCATCACCGGTTTGACTCGGAGGTAGGAAGCTTGTGGGCCGGAAGGACGCTGAACGCTGGTCGCGGATCTTCCACGGGTCCGACCGTTTCGTCATCAAGGTCGGTTCGAAAAGCTACGTTGTCATCGGCTTTCTGGAGCGCGTGGTGTATGTCGCCCCGCCTGGCTCGGTCAAAGCCGGCAAGTACTGGGTGCACCAGCTGGGCGACTATGGCGACCGCCAGAGCCCGGTTCGGCCGCTGCTCGTGGCCGACCCGGACACTGGCGAGGTCCGGATTCTCAAGGGTCGGTCTGGGCTCCATTTCGAGCCGACTAAGGGGCTCGTGGGCTAATTCCTAGACGAAAGGAGGGAGGAAGATGGCCCGGAGACGACGGCGCCGGTCCCGGCGGCTCCCACCGCGGGACCGGTTCGGCCGGTTCCGCCGCCGGCGCTCGCGGCGCCGCTAGGTTCGGCACAGGAGGTTGGATATGTCGTATCGTGAGTTTGTCCGGAGCTACATGGCCACCCACCGGCCACGTAGCCCGGCCGAGGCCCGGAGACTCATGCGCCAGGCTGCGGCAGCCTGGCGCCGGCGGGGCAGGAACCCGCACGAGCTTTCCGAGGGCTTCGCCACCGGGCTGGGCGCCGGTGTCGGCGTGGCCATCGCCATGATCGGGGCGGGCCTCATTCTGAGCCTGCTCACGCGGGATAAGGGATGCTGGAGCTGCTAAGAGCCATCCCCGACCCGAGGCTGCTCCTCAAACTGATGGCCAGATTGAGGGCGGCCGGTCAGGGGGACCCGCGGGCGGTGGAATATTTCCGCTCGAAGGAGGCTGTCCGCGACCTGGGCTCCCTCTTCTTCCCGGGCCGGGAATATCTTCTCGAGGACATCGTTGAGCGGGGCGAGACCCTGCTCTCCCTGGCCCGGGACCTGCTGGAGGGGCGGACCCCGTACGTGGACGGGCAGTTCCGCCCGGCCGAGCCGGGGCCGCCGCCCTGGTCCGGGTTCTTGCGGCGGCTGAAGGCCCAGACCCACGGGGTGCACCTGATCCTCGGGCCGTGGGGGACCGGGAAGACCGAGCTGGCGAAGAAGCTGGCCTGGGTCTGGCGGAAGGAGCTGGGTTACGAGGCCGAATTTCTCAACATGTATCTGGCCGACCGGCCGGCTTGGGGCCGGACCCTGACGGCCGAGACGCTCTTGGAGCGGATGGAGCAGCTGAGTAGGCATTTGCGGAGCGAAGCGGAGCCGGGCGGGGCAGCCGCCCCGCCCCTCCCGCCGCAGCGGCGTGTGATTGTGGCCGACGAGGCGTCCTTGACCTTTGAGCGGGGGCAGATTGACCGGGTGAGAAACGCGGTCTTTGCGGCCATGGGCAACTGCCGGCACGTGGAGTGGCTCATCGTGCTGGTGGCCCAGTTTGCCCGGATGATCCCGCTGGAATATTTCTCGGCGGCAACGGTCTGGGTGAAGCGGCCCGAGGAGGACATCTCGGCCTTTGACCGGGACAACCCGGTCATCACGAGGATCTGGGACGAGGCGGTGGAGGCCTTCGACGGCTTGAGCCGGCTTCCCTGGTACCAGCCGCCCTACGACGACCCGCGGGCCTGGGCCTACGTTGTTAGCCCGCCCCTTAACTACGAGGGGCTGGTGCCGTTCACGCCGGCCCCGAAGGAGGAGGAGGGATGAACCGGGAGCTGATACCGCTGACGCTGCTGACCGCGGCCGAGTCGGCCCACGCCTTCAGCGCCTGGATGCCCTCGTGGTTCACGATAAAGACCTTTGCCCTGGAGGGCGACCCGGCCGCCGTATCACAGAAGCTTTCCAATCTCCGTTCGGGGTACCTGCCGTCCATGACCTTCAGCCTCGGTCTCGGGGCCCTGGTCAGCATACTGGCGAGGCACCCGCTGCCCCTGCTGGCCTCGGCGGTGACGGCCGGGTTCATGATCTGGCAGTACGAGCGGGCCCTGCCCGAGAGGATGAGGCTTTCACTCAACGGTCAGACGACCCTTGCGGCCTTTCAACCTTGTACCGGTTGTGGTGGGATGGGGCTGTGATGGGGACGCTGGACGACATTGGGCTGGTCCTCTGCGAGATACGGGAGCTGCTGAGGCAGCTGAGGGACCTGCAGGGCGGGGCGCCGGGGCCTTTCCCCGAGACGATTGGGGGGCGGCGCTACGTGCTGGCGACGAGCTGGGTGGTGATCGACCACGTCGGGTTCCCGCCGGTGCTGGTAGCGCGGGCCAATCCGCGCCGGCTGGCGGTGGCCATCGGGTGTCTGGGGCCGGGGGATATCTTCGTCAGCTCGGACCCGACGAGCCGGCAGGGGTTTCCGATCTTTGCTGGGATGGACCTGGGCTGGGAGCCGGTGACCGAGGAGATCTGGGCGACGACGAATGCGACGGGCAGTTCCGGGACGACCGTCTGCGTCGGGGAGGTGGTGCCCCTTTGAAGTGGGGGGTATGTGACGTCTGCCGGCTGACGGCCGGGGATACCAGGCCGAAGTGGGTGAGGTGGTGCCCGGTTTGCAAGGCCTGGATCTGTGAGGAGTGTAGCCGGAAGCCGTTTAGGCGGGCATGGGCGGCCGTGCTCCGGGCCGCCGGGAGGTCGTGATGCCGAGGCTACCGGTGTACCTTACGGCCGAGGAGGTGAAGAGGCTGTTGGCGGCGGCTGAGACCGGGCGGGACCGGCTGCTGATCTGGCTGCTTTGGGTGACAGGGGCGCGGGTGTCGGAGGTGATCCAGGCGCGGGTTGGGGACGTGACGGAGACGGGGATAAGGCTGGCGAATCTGAAGAGGCATTCGCCGAGCAGTCTGACGGAGAAGCACGTTTTCCTGCCGCCAGGGGTGGTGGCCCAGCTGAAGGAGGCGCTGGCTGGGCGGGACCCTGGGGAATACATTTTCCCGGGTCGGCGCGGCGGGCATATTAGCCGGGGGTGGGCCTGGCGGATAGTGAAGCGGGCGGCGGCCCGGGCGGGGCTCTACCGGCACAAGTTTAGCGGGGAGACGCCGGTGTGGCCCCACGTTTTGAGGCACAGCTATGCGGTGCATCTCCTGCGCCAGGGGCGGCCGATAACCCTCGTCCAGCAGCAATTGGGCCACCGGTATCTTGAGAACACGCGGGTGTATTCGATGCTAACGGACGTACACATCGAGCAGCTGATGCGGGAGGTGCCCTTTGGCTGAGGAGAACCGGATTCTGGTCTACCGGCACGACGAGCGGATGAGGGCGCTGGAGCAGCGGCTCACCGGTGTTGAACACGAGCTGGGGAAGATCCGGGAGGACCTGGGCCGACTGCAATGGTGGCTTGTGGCCCTGCTGGGCGGCGTGACCACCAGCCTCATCCTGATGTTGATAGATATAGCCATGAGGAGATCCTAGAGTGGCAAGGAAACGGAAGCGGGTGACGAGGCTGTTTTTCCGGCGGCGTGGCAAGGTCCACCCGATCCGGGGCCACCCGGGGTACGACCCGCTGAAGGCTGGGGAGATCCCCAAGCACCTGCGGGCGGCGGTGATACGGTCGATCCGGCGGATGCGCAGCCGACGGAGCGGCCGCTAGTTCAGTATTTTTGCCCGCCCGCTATTGAGCAGTTGGCGGACGGCCTCGGGTAGGGATGCGGTGGTCTCCTTCTTTTCGGGCCTGGGGCTGGTGGGCCCGGCCGGCGCTTCGTGGCGGATGACCTCGTCCACGAACTCGAGCAGGTCCCTGGGATGCCGTCTGGGCCGGAAGCTTTTGCCCGGGGGCGGGGTGACCCGCCAGCCGCGGCCGTTGAGCTTTTCGATCAGCCAGACGTCGTCATCGAAGCGGATGCGGATCCGGGCGGGCTCGCCGTCCTCGTCATACAGCTCGACGTAGATTTCCCACATGGCGGACCTCCTTAAGGGAATATAGCTGGTCGAAAAGGTCGGGGAAGGCCTGGGGCCAGAGCCTGCCGGCCAGGGCCTTGGCGATCCGGGCGGCGAGGCGGGCCGGCTCGGCCCCGGGCTGGAGGGTGATGACCTCGCCCCGGAGGCCGACGACCCGGTAGACTCCGTCCCTTTTTTCCCAGCCCTCCCCGAAGAGGGCGAGGAGCTCCTCGACGGGGTCCTCGTCCTTGGAGACGATGAGGGCTAGGCGAACGATGAGGGTGGTCGTGTTCATTTCATCCCTCCTCCCTTCGGCGTGGAGCGAAAAAGGGCGCCGGGCCGGATCCGGAACCGGTACCAGAGGCCGTAGGTCTCGTGCGTGAAAAGCCACCCGTCGGAAGTTAGCTCGTTTTGCGTGACCTCCAAGGCTCTCCGGATGTGGTGGATCGCGAGCTCGCCACCCAGGAGCTCGAAGAACAGGTGGTTCTGCCCCTGGGCGTAGAGGAAAGAACCAGAGGCGGAAGAAGCGAGTCTCATAAGGACCTCCTTAGCCGCATTTCAGGCCTTCGGGTCGGGCGCGCGCACGAGGGCGCCACTAGCGATCGATACAGTGCGGGAGGCTCCGCACTGAGGGAAAGTCCTTCCCGTAGGCTCTAATAGTGTCCCAGTGAGCACCTGATCAGCCCGACGGCGCAGGAACCGGGAAAGAAAGGAACGACGTCTACGAAGCGAGACAAAGATTGACTGCCGGGACAAGTAGAACAAGGTATCTTCAGTACTCCGGTCGGGTGGATACTAACTCGCATTTTCTTCCTCCCCGATTTCAGCGCTTTGAGCACGGACCAGAATTGATCGCGTGATTTTTGCCACCTCGATGAAGTCGGCGCCAAACGGTCCCCATAGCCTTCCTTCCTCCCCCTCCCTAATCTCCTCCTGATAGAATAAGCGGGGGCCATCCGTTCGCTTGACATAAAGCGTAGCTGCTGTGAGCTCCAAGTAGAACGGGTTGCTTTGGAAAATCAAGGAATCAGGGGCGGGCCGAAGGACCAGCTTCATGGGTCAACTCCTATATTCTGAGAAAGGCACCGGTGGTGGGCTGATTGTCACGGTCGTGACACGGAGACAGACCCCACGGGGCTGGGGCAACCGGTCACACCGAGCGTCACCGGTGTGATCCACGGCCAGCTCGACGGGGACTGGACCATGGGGCCAATTGGCCAAGAGGGTCTCCGGCCAGACGCAGACCGATGCCGGACCCTCTGCGGCGAGCGTGTCTGTTGACGGGAAGAGGACGAGTCGCATGACCTTACGCCTCCGTTAAGATTGGACGGTTCCAGGTGGTGTCACCAGCGGCGAGCTAGCCCGTACTGTAAGAATCAGCTTAGAGGGCGTGATCTTTGAAACGATCGGTTCGCCGTGGTATGGCAAAGATCCCGCGGTGTGCTCGGAGATCTCCTCCTGGGCGAACCAGTAGCGGGGATCATCTGTCCGCTCGACGACCAGGTGCCCCCTCGCGAGCTCGAAATAGAAGGCGTCACTTCGGCATAACATGAAACTAAAGGCGGGGCGAAAGACGATCTTCATAAATGGCCACCTCCGATACTCACATTTCAGGCCTTCGGGTCGGGAACACGGACCGGGACGCCATAGCCACCGATCTATCGCCGGATGCGAGCCAGCCTCGACCGCCTGATGTCCGCTAGGACGGGGCAGCCGTGGCATGGTCTCCACTCGGTCTCCTTTTCGGAGATGCTCTCACGGGCGAACCAATAGCGGCCACGATCTGTTCGCTCGAGATACAAGTAATCAGGGGAAAGCTCGAAAAAGAAGGGCTCACTTTCGCAGGACCTGAAAAGGTCGAAGTGAAAGACGAACCTCATAGGTCACCTCCTACAGAAGAAGAACCGGTCACAGCGCGGCGAACCATCATACGCGACAGTGTCATATGTCGCCTGAACTTGAAACAGCATAAGCCTGAAGACATCCGTCTTGGTTAAGATGCTCCCACTCCTTCACGGTGGCCCCGGAGCCGACGGCCCACTTCTGCCGGCTTAGAAGGTTGCTCCAGAAGCGGCACAGACGGACATACCCGCCGTCATCCGTCCGCAGCTGGAGCGTAAGGCAATCCCGGAAGATCATGACGGGCGGAGTCCCCGCCTCGAGGCGGGGTTCCTCCGTCCCAACCAAGGTCAGCCTCATGTTCACCCTCCTTCTGGCCTCGCCTTGGGCCGGAACCGGGGGCGGACTCGCTGCACACGAGTGGGACAGACGACAACCTGTTGAAAGCCGGCCAGTCTCTGCCGGCGAGCTCGCCGCTGCCCCTCGTCGTCGAGCAGCTCGGCTACCCCGTCAGGGCCCGGGTAAACGGCCGACAGCCGGCTGGCCGCGACATACACCTGGGCCATCCGATCGCGGTCCAGGGCGACGAGGCCCTTCTCATTGTCAAAGGTAATAAGTCTCATTTCACCTCACCCTCACGCGCCGGTCACGGCCTGGCCGAACCGGCAACGCCTCTATCTGTTCGGTGGGACCGACCCAGATCACCGGGACCGCGGGGAGCGGCTCCGGGTCCGGGATGGCCCC
>JAUQQI010000154.1 GCA_030549955.1 Chloroflexota bacterium | reverse complement strand
GCCTGGTCTTTCTTTCGGCCATCTTCGCCGACTGGCTCGCCCCACACAACCCGCGGGTGGGCGACCTGGTGAACAGTAAGCTTCCGCCGGCCTTCCTGGAAGGGGGCGACCCCCGCTTCATCCTGGGCACCGACGAGCTCGGCCGGGATATCCTGAGCCGGGTGATTTACGGCTCCCGGATTTCCCTCCTGGTCGGGTTCACGGCGGTCGCCCTGGCCGGGGCCATCGGGGTCGTGCTCGGGCTTATCTCCGGCTTTTACGGCGGCCGGGTCGACGATGTTATCATGCGGGTTGCCGACATCCAGCTTGCGGTGCCCTTTATTTTGCTGGCCATCGCCGTCCTCGCCGTCCTGGGTCCCGGCCTCCAGAACCTCATCCTTACCCTTGGGGTTGCCGGCTGGGTGACTTACGGGCGGGTCGTTCGGGGGCAGGTGATCTCCCTGCGGGAGAAGGAGTTTGTCGAGGCCGCACGGTGCATCGGCGTGCCAAACCTCCTGATTATGTTCCGGCATATCCTTCCGAACACCCTGGCGGCAGTTATCGTCGTCGGCTCCTTTGCGGTGGCCAGCACGATTCTGGCCGAGGCGGCCTTGAGCTTCCTGGGCCTCGGGGTACCCCCCGATGTGCCAACCTGGGGCGGAATGGTGGCCGCGGGGCGGGACCAGATCCTCACCGGCCAGTGGTGGATATATACTTTTCCGGGGGTAGCCATCATGCTAACGGTTCTGGCCATTAACGCCCTCGGCGACTGGCTCCGGGACTACCTGGACCCCCGGCTGAAAATCTGAGGCTAAAACCACGGGAGGTGCTACCATGACTGAGGCCGGCACAACGGCTGGGGAGGCGAAAAAGGTCCGCCCCATCGTTCCCTACCTGAAGCTTCCCGAAAAAGAAGGCGAAGAGGCGGTGCTGGTGGGCGTCCGCTGCAAGGCGTGCGGCAAAGCGTTCCTCGGCGAGCGGCTGGTCTGCCCGGCCTGCACGGCGATAAATCAGTTTGAGCCGGTCACCTTCAGCCGGACGGGCGAGCTTTACGCCTACACCATCGTTCACCAGTCGGCGCCGGGGATTCCCGTACCCTACATTTCGGCCATCATCGACCTGCCCGAGGGGGTATCCGTGCGGGCGAACATCGTTGACGTCGAGCCCAGACCCGAAAACCTCAAGTTCGGGATGAAGGTCGAGATGGTAACCCGGAAGGTCCGGGAAGATAGCGAGGGGAACGACGTCATCGCTTTCTTTTTCCGACCCGTTGAGGGATAATCGATCCGGCAGCAGATTTCACTGAACAGGGAGGAAATCATGCGCGAGGTTGCGGTCATCGGCGTCGGGATGATCAGGTTCGGCCGGTACGATAAGTCGGTCTGGGAGCTTGCCCGCGACGCGATCCTGGAGGCGCTCCAGGATGCAGGTGTCGAGTTCAAAAAGGTTGAGGCCCTCTACTCGGGCAACATGTACCGGACAAACCTCTCAGGCCAGCAGATTCTCCAGCAGATCGGCCTAACCGGGATCCCGGTTGTGAACGTCGTGAATGCGTGCGCCACCGGCTCAACGGCTGTCCGGGAAGCCTACCTGGCGGTCGCCATGGGCCTGCACGACATCGTCGTCGCCGTCGGCAGTGAGCAGATGGGGAAGATGGGCCTGCTCGGGGCCGACGCCGCCCGGCGGGAGGAGAGCGTCGAAGGCATCCTGGGCTCCGGCTTGATGCCGGCGATTTTTTCGACGGCCGGCGTCGAGCACATGCGCAAGTACGGAACGACCATCGAACAGTTTGCGAAGGTCTCGGTCAAAAACCACAAGTACGGCTACTATAACCCCCGGTCCCAGTACCGGGTTCTGCTAAGCCTCGAAGACGTGCTTAACTCCCGGATGATCTCGTATCCGAACACCCTCTACATGTGCTGCCCGACCGGCGACGGGGCGGCAGCAGTGGTCCTGGCCCCAATGTCCCGGGCCCGGGAGTTCACCAGCAAGCCGGTCAAAATCGCCGCCTCGGTCCTCACAACCGACCCCTATACCGACCGGGTCTTCGCCCTGCCCGACCCGAACACGATGACCCGGAACGCCGCGAAGCTCGCCTACGAGCAGGCCGGGGTCGGGCCCGAGGACCTCGACCTGGTCGAACTTCACGACTGCTTTGCGACCGCCGAAATTCTTCACTACGAGAACCTGGGCCTCTGCCCGGAGGGCGAGGGCGGCCGGCTCATCGACGAGGGCGAAACCGAGATTGACGGCCGGATTCCGGTGAACATAAGCGGCGGACTGCTCTCCCTCGGGCACCCTATCGGCGCAACCGGGGTCTCCAAGATCTGCGAGTGCGTCTGGCAGCTCCGGGGCGAAGCCCAGACCCCCGACCGGCAGGTCCCCGATTGCAAAGTCGCCCTGGCCCACACCATCGGCCTGGCCAGCGGCGGGGCCTGCACCATCCATATCCTCGTACGTTAGGACCCCGGGTCGAACCAGGGCGGACGGTGAGCCTGCTGAGAATTTGGGGCCCCGCCGGCGGGGCCCCAAATTTTATCTGTGCCGGAGGAACCGATGTTTCGGAAGGTCCTAATTGCCTTTGACGGCTCGGCCGGCGCCGAGCGGGCCCTGCGGGCCGGCCTTGACCTGGCCCGCCGCTATGAGGCCGAGGTTTGGGCCCTGGCAGTCGAGGAGCAGCTGCCCCACTTCGCGACCGCCCTCGAGGAGGTCGACGAGCGGCCGGGGGTGGCGGCCCACTACTACCGCCGGCGGCTGGAACTGGCCCGCCAGTGGGCCGCCGACGCCGGGGTCGACTTAAAGACCGTCTACCGGACCGGCCACCCGGCCAAGACAATTGTCGACTTCGCCCGGGAAGGCAACTTCGACCTGGTTGTCCTTGGGCACAGCGGTCATTCCGGCGTCTGGGCCATGTTTTTGGGAATGACGGCCGAGAAAGTGAGCCGGCACGCCCACTGCAGCGTGCTCATTGTCCGCTGAAGGGGCAAATGGCTCAAAAATTTTTGCGGGGTGATGGCGGATGGCCGAACGGGCCCTGATCCTTGCCCGGGCGGTCGGCCTCAACCTTCAGGCCCGTCAGATTCTCCGCGACCAGGTCCGGGCCGCCGAAACCTACTGCCGCCAGCAGGGCTACCAGGTCGTCGGCGTGGTCGAGGTGACCGATAAATACCAGGCGGCGGCCGCGCTGATGGAGGCCCTCGGACAGGGTGGGTTTGACCTTGTGGTTGCCCGGGATCCGACCAGGCTAAGTAAGAACCCGGCCGAGCGGGCAAGTATCCTCAGCTGGCTGCGGTCGAAGGGTATCCGGGTCGAATTTGTCTCAGACCACCTTTAGGCGGGACCGGTCCTGTCCGGTGACTTGAGCGTCGGCTCTGACAGTTGCCGGCTAGAATCCTTACATTGAAGTCGACTTTGACCACATTCCGAAGAAGGTCCGGGAGGCCCTCGGGCTCGGGCCGGGTGACTGGGTCGAATTCGAGGTTATCGACGGGGAGGCCAGGCTCAGGCCCGTCCGCCGCTACACCGCCGGGGAGCTCCGGTCGCTGGTAAAACCCATCGGGATTTCGTAACCGGGGGCCGAGGCCGAAAAGGCGGCCGTCTACCAGGCCCTCGGCAAAAAGTACACCCCCTGGCTCCTAACGCCCGTGCCTGCCCGGTTCGGGGTTGATGCGAATATTCGGCTGCGGCTGGCTACCGGGTCGCCGCCCGAGCTTTTCGAGCGGGCCGAAGCCGGCGAGTTTATCCTGGCGGTGCATCCGATGCAGGTCGCCGAGGCCTGCCACGTGCTGGGCGGCTACGACCGGCAGTCCCGGTCCGAGATCCGGGGCCGGCTTGGGCTGGTCTTAAGCCTTAAAGCCCCCGACGTCTGGGACGAAGTCAACGTCCGGTCGGGCCCTGGGGCTTATGGCCGACCAGGGCGCCGACTCTGCCGACGCCTACCTGCCCCTCTGGGCAATAGCCCATGGCAACGGCGTCGCCTCTTTCGACCGGGATCTCAGAAAGCTGCCGGGCAGCCGGCTGGAGCCTTAAGCCCAACGGTGCTGCCGGCGCGGACCGGCGGCGCAACTTTCAGGAGCTACCTGCCAGAGCCCGGGCCAGGCCGTTGCGCCAGGCGTCGGCCAGAACGCTCAGGGGCAGGTCGACAACCCCTTTGATGGTGAACCGCTGGCCCCCGACGATGCCGAGTTTAGTCAGGGGAACCCCGAAATTGCGGGCCAGCTCCTGCAGCCGGCTAAACTGTCCCGGACTTACGGAGACGACAATGCGGCTCTGGGTCTCGCCGAAGAGGGCCACATCCAGCCGGTTGCCGGGCTCAAAGGACCAGTCCCGGAATCCGAGTCCCCCGTGGATACAGCACTCGGCCAGGGCCACGGCCAGCCCGCCTTCTGAGCAGTCGTGGGCCGACCGGATAACCCCCCGCCGGATGCCCTCGAGGACGGTCAGCTGAACTCGCCGCTCCAGGTCCAGGTCGATATCAGGCTCGCCCCGAACCTGGTTATGGACCAGGCTTAAATATTCGCTCCCGGCCAGGGCCGACGCCGGGTCGGCCCCCCCGGGCGGCGGACCGACGAGGGCGACCAGGTCCCCCTCGGCCTTGAAGCCGGGCGTGCAAACGTGGGAAAGGTCCTCGATAAGCCCGACCATCCCCACAATGGGCGTTGGCAGAACGGCCCGCCCCTCGGTCTCATTATAGAGGGAGGCATTTCCGGAAACGACCGGGATTTCCAGCGCCCGCAGGGCCTCAGCCATACCCCGGACGGCCTCTTCCAGCTGCCAGTAAATCTCGGGCCGCTCGGGGTTGCCAAAGTTCAGGCAGTCGGTGGCCGCCCGACACAGACCAGGTTCCGGGCGGCCTCGGCGACAGCAATCATGGCGCCCAGGCGAGGATTCAGGAAACAGAGCCGGCCATTCCCGTCGGTGGTTACGGCGATGGCCCGACTGGTTCCCTTCACCCGGAGCACGGCCGCATCTGCTCCCGGCCCAACGACCGTGTTCAGCAGGACCTGGTGGTCATACTGCCGGAAAACGTACTCCTTGCTTGCGATATTCGGTGAACCCAGCAACCGGATAAGGACATCGCTGACAACGGGTGCCCCGGATGTATCCCAGGGGGTCGCAAAGAGCCGAAGGTCCGGAAGGCCGCTCAGGTCGAGGCGCCGGCGTTCAATCCATTCTGGCAGGGGTCTGCCTTCGAGCTGGTAGGTCGGTGGCTCGGTGAGAAGCCTCACCGGGAGCTCCCCGGCCACCTCGCCCCCGGCGACGACCCGCACCAGCCCGTCGGCTGTGACCCGACCAATGGTGCTGTAATTAAGGCCCCACTTTGCGAAAATCGCCCCGACCTTCGGTTCGTCCTCCGGCCGGGCAATGACCAGCATCCGCTCCTGGGACTCCGAAAGCATGACCTCGTACGGGGTCATGCCAGCTTCCCGACGGGGAACCCGGTCGACGTCGATTTCGACGCCGTGGCCGCCCCGGGCGGCGGCCTCGACCGCCGCGGCCGTGATTCCGGCCGCGCCGAGGTCCTGGAGGCCGACCGGAAGGCCCGACTCCGCCAGCTCAAGACATGCCTCCAAGAGCAACTTCTCGGTGAACGGGTCCCCGACCTGGACCGCCGGCCGGAGGGCCTCGGTCTCGGCCCCCAGGGTCGCGCTCGCAAAGGTGGCTCCGTGAATCCCGTCCCGGCCGGTCGCCGCCCCGACCAGGATGAGCAGGTCCCCCGGCCGACCGGTCCGGGCCCGCAGAAGCCGGTCAGCCCGGGCCAGGCCAACGCACATGACATTAACCAGCGGGTTGTCGGAATAAGCCGGGTCGAAGAAAACCTCGCCCCCGACCGTGGGAACACCGACACAGTTGCCGTAGCCGGAAATCCCGGCGACAACCCCGTTGAAAAGATACCGGTTCCGGGGCAGGACTAACGGGCCGAACCGGAGGGAGTCCAGGACAGCCACCGGCCGGGCGCCCATGGTGAAGATGTCCCGGAGTATCCCCCCGACCCCGGTTGCCGCCCCCTGGTAGGGTTCAACCGCCGACGGGTGGTTATGGGACTCGATTTTCAGGACAACTACGTAGCCGTCGCCGATGCTCACAACACCGGCATTCTCCTCGCCCGGCCCGACCACAACCCGCGGGCCCGTGCTGGGGAGCATTTTTAGCAAGGGTTTTGTGTGCTTGTACCCGCAGTGCTCGCTCCAGAGGGCCCCGATCATTCCCAGCTCCAGGTGATTCGGCGACCGGCCAAGCCGCTCCAGCACGAGCCCGTACTCGTATTCGGTCAGACCGACCTTTCTAAGCAGGGTGGCGTCCATCGGCCCACCTGATTATCGAATCCCAGATGTACCGGCCGTCGGCGCTGCCCAGGACCTCTTCTGACGCCCGCTCCGGATGGGGCATCATCCCGAGAACGTTGCCGGCCCGGTTGATGATACCCGCGATGTTATTGAGGGACCCGTTCGGGTTCGCCTCGGGGGTAACCTCCCCTGCCGGGGTGGCGTACCGGAAAACTACCCGCCCGGTCCGCTCCAGCTCGGCCAGGGTCTCGGGGTCGGCAAAGTAGTTGCCGTCACCGTGTGAGATCGGGATCTTCAGAACCTGGCCCTGGACACAGCTCAGGGTGAATGGGGTTTCAACGTTTTCAACCCGCAAGTATACCCACTGGCACCGGAACTGGAGGTGGTTGTTTCGCAGTAGGGCGCCCGGCAGGAGACCCGCCTCGCACAGAATCTGGAACCCGTTACAGATGCCGAGAACCAGCTTCCCGGCGGCCGCAAAATCGGCCACAGCCGCCATGACCGGGGAGAAGCGGGCAATCGCCCCCGGCCGCAGGTAATCCCCGTAAGAGAAGCCGCCGGGAAGGATTACGCAGTCCAGGTCAGAAAGGTCGGTCTCCCGATGCCAGACATACCGAACCTCCTGACCGTAGACCTCCGAGAGGACGTGAAAGCAGTCCAGGTCGCTCCAGGTACCGGGGAATCGGACGACGCCGAAGCGCAAACTAGCTGATATCCTCCGTCTTGTTCAAACCCGCCCGGACTATATTATAAAACCTGGGAGGCTGAATGCCGATGGGCGCCACATCGGAGAAGGCCCGCCAGGTCCGGGCGATGTTCGCCCGGATCGTCGGCCGCTACGACCTGCTCAACACCCTGATGTCGTGGGGCCTCGACCGCCACTGGCGTCGGGAGGCCATCCGGGCCGCCGGAGTCGACGGCGCTCAGGTCCTTGACCTCGCCACCGGCACCGGCGAGCTGGCCTTCGAGGCCCTCCGCCAGGGTGCCGGCCGGGTCGTCGGCGTCGATTTTACCCGGGAGATGCTCACCCTGGCCGTGGCCAAGGCCAGAAAACACCGGTTTGTTGTCGGGCCTGACTGGGTAATCGGGGACGCCCTGAACCTCCCGTTCGCCGACGCCAGCTTTGATGTCGTCGTCAACGGGTTCGTTCTGCGGAACCTGGCCGATTTAGGAGCGGCCTTTCGGGAGATGTATCGGGTTCTGCGGCCGGGCGGGATAGCCGTGTGCCTGGACGCGCTCGAACCGGACCTGGGGCCACTGATGCCGCTTTACCGGCTTTACTTCCACTGGCTCGTGCCTTTCTTCGGGGGCCTAATCTCCGGCGACCCCGCGGCCTACGCCTACCTGCCC
>JAUQQI010000011.1 GCA_030549955.1 Chloroflexota bacterium | reverse complement strand
CGTTGAACTCCGAGTAGCACATGTGGGTGTGGATCTCGGTCTCCGCCCGGGCCCGGGAAGCCAGGCGGAACGCCTTGACGGCCCAGTCGAAATACTTCGCCCAGCCCTTCCGCTTTAGCGGGGCAAGTTCCCGGAAGGCCGGCTCGTCGACCTGGATCACCCGGATGCCGGCCGCTTCCAGGTCCCGGACTTCGTCCTGGAGGGCCAGCGCAATCTGAAACGCGACCTCCTGGGGCGGGATATCCTGCCGGGGTGTGCTCCACGCCAGAATAGTCACCGGGCCGGTCAGCATTCCTTTGACCGGCCTGGACGTCAGGGACTGGGCGAAGGTGATTTCCCGAAGGGTCAAGGGTTCGGGCCGCCAGACGTCGCCGTAGATGATCGGCCGGCGGTAGACCCGGGACCCGTAGGAGAGGACCCACCCGTTCGTCAGGGTTGCCATCCCCTCCAGCTTTTCGGCGAAGAACTCGACCATATCCGACCGCTCAAACTCGCCGTGGACCAGCACGTCGAGCCCGACCTCCTCCTGAACCCGGATAACGTGGCGGATCTTCTCCTGAATAAACTCCCAGTAGCCGTCGGCATCGAGTTTGCCTGACTTGAACGCCAGCCGCGCCTTCCGAACATCTTCGGTCTGGGGGAAACTTCCGATTGTCGTTGTCGGAAAGAGGGGCTGGCCCAGCCGCTCCCGCTGGGCCTGGTGGCGACGCTCGTAGGGCTGTTCCCGCTCAAAATCAGCCGGCTGGAGCCGCCGGACCCGCTCCTGAACCTCCGGCCGGAACCAGTGGTTATTCGGGTGGCGGTAGTCGTTCCAGGCCCGGGTCTCGTCGGTCGCGCCGGCGGTGAGCAAGGTCTTGAGGAGCTTCAGCTCCTTGAGCCGCTCGTCGGCGAAGGCGATGCGCTCCTTGAGGGCGGGCTCGAGATTCGGTTCGGCCTCGGCGGTGATGGGGAGGTGGTAAAGGGGACCGGCGTTTGAGACCCACACCTCGCCCGGGGTCAGGCGCCGGAGCTCCTGGACAATCCGGGCGGCCGCACCGAGGTCAGTCTTCCAGACGTTGGTTCCGTCCACAACCCCGGCGATGAGGATTTTGTCGGCCGGAAACCCGCGGCGGCGGAGGGTGTCCAGGTTCGCCGGCCCGTGCACCAGGTCGAGGCCGACCCCCCGAACCGGCAGGTCCAGGATCTCGTCGAGAAAATCGACGGAATCGTAGTAGGTGAAAACCAGCAGTGGGGCGACCCGGCCGAGGGTCTGGTAGGCCTCCCGAATGAGCCGGACATGCTCCGCCGGAACGTCGGTGACGAAAGCCGGCTCGTCGACGTGGACAAGCTCGACCCCCTGGAGTCTGAGGGCTCGGAAAAGTTGCTCGTAAACGGGTACGGTTGCAGCCAGGACCTGCCCGAAGGCCTCCCCCGGGTAGCCCTCGCTCAGCCGCACGAAGGTGTAGGGCCCGATGACGTAGGGAAGCCCGTCCGGGTTTTTCTGCCAGGCCAGCAGGGGTCCGACCGACCCCAGGGTGAAAGCCGGGGGCGAGCCGTCTTCCCGCAGGGGTAGTTCGGGGACAAGGTAGTGATAATTGGTGTTGAACCACTTGGTCAGTTCAAGGGCCTGGGGGCCCCGGGCGAGGTCGAAGTAGCCGTCGAGGGTCCGCCCACGGAAATAGCGGCCGAGCATGACGGCCGTATCGAGCATCGGGTCATAGAGGCTCATTTCCCCGACCGGGAATCTGTCAACGTACCGCCGATAGGTCGTGACCCGGTCGGCGTCCACCGCCTCAATCCGGCGGCGCAGCTCATCGGCGCTTATTCGGCCGTCCCAGTAAGCTTCCAGGGCCCACTTGAATTCCCGGTTTCGGCCAAGCCGCGGGTAGCCGTAGGCATACGTCTTCATGCCGGAGTGCCTCCTGTTACTGACGCCTGCCGGTTAGCCCTTGAGTCGGGCGATGAAACTGTCTATCGGGATCGCGGGCAACGTCATGATCTTTACCGTGCCGCGGCTGGCCAGTTCGGCCGACATCCGGGCGACGGTTTCGTTATCTGGTGCCTCCACGATGGTGACGAAGTCATAGGGCCCGAGCACAGCGTACTGGCTCAGGACCCGGACCCCCATCGCCTCGACTTCCCGGTTCACCTCTTTGATCCGGTCAGGATTTTCTTTGATGGTTTCGGCGCCCTCCTCGGTAATGGTCGACAGCAAAATGTAGGTTGCCACCTTAACCCCTCCTGAAAAAACGTAGCGTCTATAAGATACTATCTGCCAGCCGCCGGCGCAAATTCGGCGTTGACAGGGGCGGCCAGACTTCCCGATACTACCATCGGCAGGGTCCGCCATTATGACCAGGACGATTCCGGCTGAACCGCTGCGCTGGGCCGGGGACCGGCTTATCGTCCTCGACCAGACCCAGCTCCCCGAGCAGGAGGTCTATCTCGAGCTGACCGACCCTGAGGCGGTTGCCCGGGCCATCGAACAGATGCAGGTCCGGGGGGCACCCCTGATCGGCCTTACGGCCGCCTTCGGGCTGGTCCTCGCCGCCCTGAACGGCCCGGAACACCCCGACCTCTTCCGGGAAGCCCTGGTTCGGGCGGCCGACCGCCTGCGCCGAACCCGCCCCACCGCGGTGAACCTCTTCCGGGCCCTGGACCGGATGCTGGCCCTGGCCGGCGGCCTGGACCCGCCCGGGGCCCGGGCGGCCCTGCTGGCCGAAGCCGAGCGCCTTCTCGCTGAGGACCGGCAGGCG
Organism: Chloroflexota bacterium; assembly: GCA_030549955.1. Taxonomy (GTDB): domain Bacteria; phylum Chloroflexota; class Dehalococcoidia; order JAUQQI01; family JAUQQI01; genus JAUQQI01. Next base: position 4,907 of record JAUQQI010000011.1, on the reverse strand, counting down.
ACGGTCCGGATTGCCCGATTCGGAGCCGGCCTGCTGCCGGCCGGAGCCACCGTCCTCACCCACTGCAACACCGGGGCCCTCGCCACCGGCGGCATCGGCACCGCCCTGGGGGTTATCTATGAGGGGTGGGCCCGGGGGAAAATCCGCCGGGTCCTGGTCAGCGAAACCCGGCCCCAGCTTCAGGGCGCCCGGCTTACCGCCTGGGAGCTGAAGAAAGCCGGGGTCCCATTTGTTTTGATTACGGACTCGATGGCCGGCTACTTTTTCAGCCGGGGGGAAGTTGATGCGGTCCTGGTGGGGGCCGACCGGATTGCCGCCAGCGGGGACGTGGCCAACAAGGTCGGGACCTACGGCCTGGCAGTTCTCGCCCGCCACCACGGGGTGCCCTTCTACGTGGCCGCGCCCCTGAGCACGGTGGACCTCAACACCCCGTCCGGGGCCGACATCCCCATCGAACACCGCCGGCCCGAAGAGGTGCTCTTTGTCGGGTCCTGCCGGGTCGCGCCCGAGGCGGTCGAGGTTGCAAACCCGGCTTTTGACGTCACCCCAGCGGAGCTGGTAACAGCCATTATCACCGACGCCGGCGTCCTCCGTCCGCCCTATCCGGAAAGCCTGGCCCTGGCGGTTCAGAAGACGGACGGCACCCGGCAACCGACTAACGGTCGGAGGTAAATCATGGCCGAAGCCCGGATTGCGGTCATCGGCGGGAGCGGACTCTACCAGATCGAGGGTCTGAGGGAGATCGAGGAGGTTAAAGTCAACACCCCCTTCGGGGAGCCCAGCGACGCCATCGTTATCGGCACCCTGAGCGGGGTTCGGGTGGCCTTTCTGCCCCGCCACGGCCGGGGCCATCGAATAAGCCCCAGCGAACTGCCGGTTCGGGCGAACATCTATGCCCTCAAGTCCCTGGGCGTCGAGCGGATAATCTCAGTCAGCGCCGTCGGCAGCCTCAAAGAGGAGGTCGCCCCTCTGCACCTGGTCATTCCGGACCAGCTCATCGACCGGACCAGGGGCCGGGTCAGCACCTTTTTCGGGGGCGGGATCGTGGCCCATGTTGGCATGGCCGACCCGTTCTGCCCCGTGCTGAGCCGGGTCCTTTATGAGGCCGCCGGCCAGACGGGGGCGACGGTCCACTTCGGGGGAACCTACGTCGTCATCGAGGGTCCGCAGTTTTCGACCAGGGCCGAGAGCCGGCTTTACCGGTCCTGGGGGGCTGATATTATCGGCATGACGGCCCTGCCCGAGGCGAAACTCGCCCGGGAGGCTGAGATCTGCTACGCAACCCTCGCCCTGGTGACGGACTATGACGTCTGGCACGCCGAGGAGCAGGCCGTTTCGGTCGAGCTGGTCGTGGCGAACCTTCTCAAGAACGTGCAGGTCGCCAAAGAGGTCATTAAAAGGGCAGTTGCGATGGTGCCCGCCGACCGGGAGTGTCCGTGCGCGACGGCCCTTCAGAATGCGATTATCACGTCGCCGGACCATATTCCCGAGAAGCTGAAAGCAGACCTGCGTCTGCTTATCGGCAAATATATCCGCTGAGCGAGGTCAGGGAACCCATGTCGATTCTGGCGGTCGGAACCATCGGGATTGATACGGTGGAGACCCCCTTTGGCCGGGCCGAGGACGTTCTCGGCGGCTCGCTGAGCTACTTCGCGGTCGCGGCCAGTTTCTTCACCCAGGTGAACATGGTCTCCGTTGTCGGGACCGACTTCCCGGACCAGCTGTGGGAGCGGCTGCGCCGGCCCGGGGTTGACCTGCGAGGGGTCGTGGTCCGGGAAGGGAAGACTTTCCGGTGGGCAGGCCGTTACGATTACGACCTGAATGCTGTCGAAACCCTCGAAACCCAGCTCAACACCTTCGCCGACTTCAGGCCGGTTCTCCCCGACGGCTACGACCGGAGTCGGTTCGTCTTCCTGGCTAACGGCGACCCCGACATCCAGTTCGAGGTGCTTCAGCAGGTGCCCGGTGCCCGACTCCGGGTAATGGATACGATGGACTACTGGATCCGCAACAAGCCCGAGAGCCTGGTCCGGACCATTGAGCAGGTGGACATCCTGCTTATGAACGAGTCGGAGGCCCGAATGCTGGTTGAGACACCGAGCCTGCTGAGCGCGGCGAAGAAGTTGCTGCGGCTCGGGCCGAAGGCGGTTATCATTAAAAAGGGGGAATACGGGGCGGTCATGTTCACGGATTTCGACTATTTCGCCGTCCCGGCTTACCCCCTGGACGAAGTCCGGGACCCGACCGGGGCCGGGGATAGCTTTGCGGGCGGGTTTCTGGGTTACCTGGCTCAGTCGAACCGGGTGAACCTGGATACGATCCGACGGGCGGTTGTGATGGGCACGGTGGTGGCCAGCTTCACCGTTGAAGACTTCAGTATCAACCGCCTGGAAAAAGTCACCCCGGAAGAGATTCGGCTGCGGACGGAGGAGCTGCGGGAGTTTACCCGGTTCGTTCTGGATTAATGATGTGGCGCAGTTAAGGTCGTTCGTCCGGCTCAGGTCGGACGAAGAAATCGTTCCGCTCCTGGAGCGGGCCCGACTCCAGGTTGCCTATGCGTTCGGCTACCTCCAGCCGCCCCTGCGGGGCCGGGCCGAATGGTTTGCCCTTTTCGATGGCCAGCAGGTGGCCTGGGCCGCCCTGAATCGGGCGTACGACCCGCCCGCCCTTATCGTCCACGGGCCCGATGAGCTTCTCTTCCGGCTCCTTGCCGAAGCCCCGATCCCGGGCACGGTCTATCTCACCGTCCTCGAAGAGCATTTCCCGGCCGTCGACCGGGTCTTCCGGCTCCAGGGTGGCCAGCCGATGTGGCGGATGTGGGTGAACCGGGCACAGTTCAACCCGGTGGACTGGTCCCGGACGATCCGGCTCCGGCCCGAGGACACCGGCGAGATAAACCGGCTCTACCGGCGGGGCGCCGGAAGTTTTATAACGGCCCGGCAGGTCTCGGATGGTGTATACTACGGTATCTGGCAGGACGACCGGCTGGTTTCGGTGGCCGGGACCCATTTTATCGACCGGGTCCACCGGATCGCCGCCGTGGGAAACGTATTTACCGACCCCGACTTCCGGGGACTCGGCTACGCCACCGCGGTAACCGGCCGGGTGACGGCTGACCTGCTCGACCTCGTCGATGACGTCATTTTGAACGTTAACCGGTCCAATACCCCGGCCGTCCGGGCCTACCGGCGGCTGGGCTATCAAACCGTCGCGAATCTGATCGAAGGGGTCGCCGAGCGGCGCCACATCGGCCCCTTCTGGCGACTCTTCGGCCGAATTCTCCCCGGACAGGAGGGAAGATGACGACCGCCGGTTACCGAGGCGACATCAGGGACCCGGCCCTGGCCCCGCGGGGCCGGCTCCGGACCGAGTGGGCCGGGACCGAAATGCCGGTCCTTCGCCTCATTCGGGAGCGCTTTGAAAGAGAAAGGCCCCTGAGCGGGGTCCGAATCTCGGGCTGCCTCCATATAACGTCGGAGACGGCGAACCTGGCCCTGACGTTGAAGGCGGGCGGGGCCGACCTGGTCCTGTGCGCTTCGAATCCCCTGAGCACCCAGGATGACGTGGCGGCCGCCCTGGTGGTGGATTACGGTATCCCGGTCTACGCCATTAAGGGCGAGGATACGACCACCTATTACCGGCATATCCATCAGGCCCTCGACCACCGGCCCCAGATAACCATCGACGACGGGGCCGACCTGGTCAGCACGGCCCACAAGGACCGGCAGGATGTCCTTCAGGAGATCATCGGGGGCACCGAGGAGACAACCACCGGGGTGATTCGCCTCCGAAGCATGGCCCGGGCCGGGGCGCTCCGCTACCCGATTATTGCGGTCAATGAGGCCGACACGAAGTACCTGTTTGACAACCGCTACGGCACCGGCCAGAGCACCATCGACGGCATAACCCGGGCGACCAACATCCTCTGGGCGGGTCGGCGGGTGGTGGTTTGCGGCTACGGATGGTGCGGCCGGGGCATTGCAATGCGGGCCCGGGGAATGGGAGCCCGAACCATCGTGACCGAAGTGAGCCCGGTGCGGGCCCTCGAGGCCCTGATGGACGGCCATGACGTCATGCCCCTGGCCGAGGCCGCCAAGGTCGGAGACGTCTTTATCACGGCCACCGGCGACATCAACGTCATCGACGAGCAGCACCTCCGGGTCATGAAGGACGGAGCCATCGTCGCCAACGCCGGCCACTTTAACGTGGAAATAAATATCCCGGCTCTGGAACGTATGGCCGTGAACCGCCGGACCATCCGGGACTTCGTTGAGGAGTTCACCCTGGCCGATGGTCGGCGCATATACCTGCTCGCCGACGGCCGGCTCGTAAACCTGGCCGCGGCCGAGGGCCACCCGGCGGCCGTGATGGATATGAGCTTTGCGAACCAGGCCCTCTCCATTGAGTACCTGGTTAAGGAGGGCAGGTCCTTAAGCCCGCAGGTCTACCGGGTACCGAAGGCCATTGACGATGAGGTGGCTCGGCTCAAGCTCGCCTCGATGGGCATAACTATCGACACCCTGACCGAAGAACAGGAGCGCTACCTGGCCAGCTGGGAAGAAGGGACGTGAACCCGCGGCGGGCGTATCCCGGCCCCTGGCCCGGAGGTTCCTTAGGTAAGAAGAAGTGCGACGGGCTCTCAGGTTTGGGGCCGGACTCGTGGGGCTGGGACTTGCGGGGATACTTACGGTACCCCTGGGAACCCCGGACCCGGCCCGGGTTAACACGTGCTGGCCTGTTGAGCGCACCAGCGCCCAGGTGGGGCCCGGGGTAGCCGTCACCTGGGATAGCTCGTTCGGCTGCAATGATGTGCCCGCGCAGGGAGCGTACGAGGTCAGGCTGACGATATTAAATAGCCCGGACAGTTCCGAACCGGTCCGGGTTGAGCGGGTCGTATGGCGCAAGAC